>CBFGVZ010000174.1:0-7644 GCA_965652315.1 uncultured Saprospiraceae bacterium
GGTTTCTGGTTGGTAAATCTTTAAATAAATCAAACGGCGGATTGGAAGATATGGGCCTGGAACTAATGAATGTAGAACCTGGTCATTCAGTACTGGAAATTGGTTTTGGTAATGGCCGGCTGATTTCCAAAATGGCAGAATTGATGAATGAAGGATCCGTGATGGGCATAGACATCTCGGGCGTCATGATCAGGCAGGCCAGTCGAAAAAACAAAGAACATATCCGATCAGGGAAAGTAAAACTACTTCTGGCTTCCGTGGAAAATATCCCGGCGAATGACGATAGTTTTGATCGGATCTTTACAGCGAATACCATTTATTTCTGGCCCGATCCGGAGGCCAATATCCTTGAAATAAAACGAGTTCTCAAACCCGGAGGAAAATTCTACTGCGCCCTACGCCTCCGCGACGACATGATGCGCATGCCCATAGTCCGGAACAACCGGGAGATTTTCATCAACCTGTTTTCCAGGCAGGAGATCATCCACCTGCTGGAAAATTCTGGTTTCAAAAACGTGAAATGGTATGAAGAAAAACGACCGCAATTTTCCGATGTGATAGTCGCGGGTGAGAAATGAATCGTAGTCAGTGAATTTTGCCATTTAAAATTCTACTCCCCACTTCCTCATACCTACTCTTTCAACAAACTATCGGCTTTCTCCATCAGTTCGTTCATCCGGGCCCGCCATTCCGCCCGGGTTTCTTCCGACACCGCGCTATCCCCCGCATCCTTCATTTTCTGTTCCAGGTCATTCAACTCTTTCTCCAGATCTTCCATTTTTTCACGGCCGCTTGTATCCGTACTATCCAACTGAGATTTCATCTTTTCGAAAACGGAACGCATCCGGTCAAAAATCCCGTCATATTTTCCCTCGTCAAATTTTTCCTTTTCGCTTTTTAACAGATCTCCGATACTTTTACCCAGATCTTTGACCTGGTTCACGATCTCCTGTGATTCAGATTTTTCACTTTGGCTCCCGAAGAAATAATTGTAACCGACTACAGCAATCACCACGATACCCAGCAAATTGATAATTGTTCGCATCTTTTGTGTTTTTTACAAAAAACGCAAAATTCCGGGAAAAATTCACACATTAAGGAGTTCATATCGAGATATACCTATATTTTTGCCTATTGGTCAATTATAATCACCCTGCCCACCCTTCATTTGACGATAGAAACGGAGCGGTACGGACAGAGTCAAAAGATCATCAACAACAGATATTTATGAAACAATTTGATTTTGAGGCGATCGAATCGAAATGGAAGCAATACTGGGCGGATAACGGGATCTATAAGGTCCGGAACGATTCCGCCCGACCCAAATACTACGTACTGGATATGTTCCCCTACCCTTCCGGCGCGGGGCTGCACGTAGGGCACCCTCTGGGTTATATAGCATCGGACATTTTTGCCCGCCAGAAACGTATGGCCGGTTTCAATGTCCTCCACCCCATCGGTTTCGATTCCTTTGGACTGCCGGCCGAACAATACGCCATCCAGACGGGCATCCATCCTGCCATCAGTACTCGTGACAATATGATCCGCTACCGCGAACAATTGTCCAATCTGGGTTTTTCCTTCGATTGGTCCCGCCGAGTTGCGACAAGCGACCCTGAGTATTACCGGTGGACCCAGTGGATTTTCATCCAGATGTTTGAACATTACTACGACATCCAAAAAGATAAAGCTTGCCCCATCACCGATCTGATCACTCATTTTGAGCAACACGGCAGTGAAGACGCTCCGACGGATCCAGTACCCCCGGAGTCTTTTACCGCCAGTGAATGGCAGGAATATAGCGAAAAGGAAAAATCCAATATTCTGATGAATTTCCGGCTGGCATACCTCAAAACCGGGTTTGTGAACTGGTGCGAAGCATTGGGAACCGTGCTGGCCAATGACCAGATCAAGGATGGCGTTTCCGAACGGGGCGGATATCCGGTTGTTCGCAAAGCCATGACCCAATGGTATCTGCGCACGACGACCTACGCCCAACGTATGCTGGATGGCCTGAATGAAATCGACTGGCCACAGCCACTGAAAACCATGCAGGAAAACTGGATCGGCCGGTCCACCGGTGCAACTATTTTTTTCGAGATCATCGGTTATGACCAGCCACTGGAGATCTATACCACACGGCCGGACACCATTTTTGGGGCCACATTTATGGTACTGGCACCCGAACATGAATACGTAAAAGCCATCACTACAGATGACCAAAAAGTAGAAGTAGAGGCCTATTTGGATTATGTTAACAGTAGATCGGAAGTGGACCGAATGGCCGGTAAACAGGTGACGGGAGCCTTTACCGGCGCCTATGTCCGACACCCCTTTTCCGGTGATAAAATTCCGGTTTATATCGGGGAATATGTCCTGGTCGATTACGGTACCGGGGCTATTATGGCCGTCCCCGCCGATGACGAGCGCGATTATGCTTTCGCCACCAAATACAACCTGCCCGTCATCGAAATCATTGACCGATCGGCATATCCCGACGCCGGACGCGAAGATAAGGTGGGTACAATGATCAATTCTTCCATCATCAACGGCCTGGAAGTCAAGGAAGCTATCCCTGCCATCATCCGGCATTTGGAAGAAAAGGGTATCGGCCACGAGAAAATTAATTTCAAACTCCGCGATGCCAATTTCAGCCGGCAACGTTACTGGGGTGAACCGATACCTATCCTCTATGACCAAAATGGAATCCCGTCCTGCGTGCCGCTCGATGAATTGCCGGTCCGGCTACCAGACACCGAGGATTTCCGTCCCGCGAATGATGGACGATCCCCCCTGGCCAAACTCACCGATTGGGTGCGATACGATGAAAATCATACCCGGGAAACCGACACCATGCCCGCCGTGGCGGGGTCGAGCTGGTATTATCTACGCTATATGGACCCGAATAATCAGGAAGCCCTGGCCGGGAAAGATGCAATCGACTATTGGCGAAATGTGGATCTCTACGTCGGTGGGGCTGAACACGCAGTAGCCCACCTGATGTATGCCAGGTTTACGCATATGTTCCTGTATGACCTGGGGTATGTGCCCACCCGCGAGCCGTTTGCCAAATTGATCAACCAGGGAAAAATACAGGGCACAATCGAATCGATTTTACTTCGGAAAAACACGGAAGGGCTCCAGGAATTCTATTCAGCGGATATGATCGCAGAGGAGAAAATGGCGGATTACGCCAAAATTCCGGTCCTCGTGGACTTTGTGTCCGATTACGGACAGGAACACAGTTATCTGAGCAAGGAAGGGCTGGATCAGTACATCGCCTGGGCACCGGATTTCACCAATGCGGTGTTTTTCACCGAAAAGGGCCGCTACCAAAATGGGAATGTCTCCGGGAAGGTGGATGGAGTTGCGCCCGAAGAATTTGTATTCAGAACGGTGTCCGAACAGGGTAAAATGTCCAAATCAAAATTCAATGTGATCAATCCGGACGACATTGTATCCCATTACGGTGCAGATTGTTTCCGGATGTATGAAATGTTCCTCGGGCCCATAGAACAGGACAAACCCTGGGATACCCACGGCATCGAAGGTGTATTTAAATTCATTCGCAAACTCCACGGTTTGTTTACCAACGACGAAGGGAACATCGAAATCAGCCCGGATTCCCCGACCAAGCAGGAACTAAAGATCCTCCATACAGCCATCCGGAAGGTATCGGAAGATTCTGCACGATTTTCCTTCAACACCTGCATCAGTGCTTTCATGGTCGCGGTCAATGATCTGAGAAAAGAAAATTGCAACAAGGCTGCCATTCTCAATCCGCTGGTACGGCTGATCGCACCGTTTGCTCCGTTTCTGGCAGAAGAATTGTGGGAAATGCTCGGGGAAACGCCCAGTGTCCATCATGCCGAGATGCCGGTAGCCGAAGATGAATACCTCTTAGATGACGAGGTGGAATATCCGTTGTGCGTAAACGGCAAAAAAAGGGCCGCATCGTATTTTGATGCAGGGCTGGATCGCAGCGGGCTGGAAGAAGCAGCCCGACAGGTGCCGGAATTTCAAAAATGGCTGGAAGGCAAAACGATTGTGAAAGTCATTGTCGTTCCGGGGCGAATGATCAATTTTGTTGTAAAATAATGTCGATATGAAAATGTTCCATACCCTTTGTCTGTTCTGTTTGCCCGGCGTAGCTTTCCTATTGGTATCCTGCAGTCCGAAAGCCCAAATACCCGGTGACACGGCGATGCAGCAACGGGCCGTCGAAATCGCCCACGAAGTCATCATCACCGATGGTCACATCGATTTTCCCTATCATTTCCGGCACAACTACGGGACCATCGATGCCTCCAACGCCCATATCGCGCTGGAATCACCAAAAGGTGAATTTGATTACGTTCGGGCAAAAGCTGGCGGACTGGACGCACCCTTTATGAGCATTTACATCCCAGCAAGTTACCAGGAAACCGGTGGAGCTAAGGAACTGGCAGACTCGCTGATCGATTTTGTCCATTTTATCACAGATCAGTATCCGGACAAATTTGGAAGGGGTCGGACACCGGCGGAAGTGAATGAAAACTTCGAAAAAGGGCTGGTTTCGCTTCCCATGGGTATGGAAAATGGTGCCCCCATCGGCGATGACCTGGACCTGATCGATTATTTTTACGATCGCGGCATCCGGTACATTACCCTGACGCACAGCAAGTGGAATCTCATCTGCGATTCCTCGTACGATCCTGAGCGTAAATGGAATGGACTGAGTCCATTCGGCTATGACGTGGTAAAACGTATGAACGAAACGGGTGTTATGATAGACGTGTCGCACATTTCGGACAGTGCCTTTTATCAGGTGATCAGGACCACGAAAACGCCGGTGATCGCCACGCATTCCTCCTGTCGCCATTTCACACCCGGATTTGAACGCAATATGAGTGATGATATGATCCGGATGATGAAAGACAACGGCGGGGTGATTCAGATCAATTTCGGATCGGATTTTCTCGACGGCAAAATTTCTAAAAACCGGGATGACTACGCAGAAAAATGGACGGAATACCGCGAAAAACAGAAATTGGGCTCAGACGAAATTGCGATACAGGAAGCCCAGGAGCAATTTAAGAAACAATACCGCAAAGCCATATATTCCGACGTGGCCCGGGTAGCTGACCACATTGACCGGGTGGTGCGTCTGGCGGGCATCGACCATGTGGGCCTGGGTTCCGATTTTGACGGCGTGGGAGATTCCCTGCCGGAAGGCCTCAAAGACGTCTCCCAGTTCCCCAATCTCATCGAGGAGTTACTCCGAAGAGGATACAGCCGGGACGATATTGAAAAAGTATGTTACCGGAATGTCTGGCGGGTGTGGAACGCTGTAGAGGATTATGCACATAAAAACTGATCCGATCCGCATCGATCGCTCGGTAGTCACTTCTATAATTAAAAACTGAACGCTGATTGAAACCAAAACCAGATTGAAAAATACGCAAGATTTATGATCAGTAACCAACGACTTCTTTTTGATCTCCCGGAAGATGAAACTTACCTCAATGCAGCCTATATGACGCCTACACCGGCAGCCGTAGCGGAAGCCGGTCAAGAAGGGATCGGAGCCAAAATGAACCCCGCCCGGGTGGGCAGGGAATGGTTTTTTGAACAGCCAAATCAGGTACGATCGTTGTTTTCAGAACTGATCAATTGCCCCGAATCGGACCGCATAGCCATTTTCCCTTCCGTATCATACGGCATAGCCAATATAGTGCGCAATATCAAACCCGGATATGGCAACGAAGTGGTGCTGGTGGAAGATCAGTTTCCTTCGGCGGTGTTTCCCTGGGATATAGAAGACACCCATCTGTCCGTCCACACCATTGCCCTTCCGAGTCTTTACAAAAATAGAGGGGAAAAACTTACAAATGACATCCTGGAGGCCATAGAAGACCGGACAGCAGCGGTGTGCCTGGGTACCGTACTTTGGACCGATGGAACCAAATATGACCTGAAAAAGATCGCTGAAAAATGTCGGCAACACGGTACGCTGCTGATCATTGATGGTACGCAATCGGTGGGTGCGGTGGAATTTGACCTGCAAGACATCCAGCCTGATGCCCTGATCTGCGCAACATATAAATGGCTGATGGGACCGTATGGCATGGCTCTGGGCTATTTTGGGGATGCATTCGATGAAGGTCAGCCCATCGAGAACAATTGGATCAATCGGTTGGGAAGCGACGATTTCACCAGCCTCACCCGATATGAAAAAAGTTATCGTCCAGGTGCACAACGCTACAATGCCGGTGAATACAGTGATTTTATCCACATCGCGATGATGAAAAGGAGTCTCGAAATGCTGTTGGAATGGAAGGTATCCAACATCGAGCAATACTGCGAATACCTCGCTACTGAGTTATATGGCAGTCTGACGGATCACAAGTCCTACTGGCTCGAGCCCGATCCGGAATTCCGGAGTAATCACATCATCGGCATACACCTGCAGAAAGAAGAACTCAAAAAAGAACTGTCTGATATATTTCAGGAGAAAAAGATTCACGTGTCGTTGCGGTCGGAATGCCTGCGGATATCACCGCATTTGTACAACACCAAAAAGGATATTTACAACCTGATGGATGTCCTCCTCTCGAGGTAATTCAACTTTTCCGTGGGAAAACCCTTTTCAATACGATGATCACACGAGAAATAACCACTATTGAAGAATTTTATGCCCTGCTGGAACAGGATGAGCCGTTGACCAATCTGGCGTTTCACAACATGGATCTGCGCGAGATCGCCGATTTGCTGATTCGGTCGAACGTGAGGGAATCGTTGTTTTTAGGCTGTAATCTGGGGGATTCGGTCGTCTGTTCCCTTCAGGATAGCAATTACATTTTTCCGAAAATGAATCTGCCCTACGAGGTGTATCCCAATCATCTGTATCAGGCCAGGGAATTATACGCAGGGTTTAAATCTGGAGATCCGGATTCCTATGAACTCACTCTGGATCGGCGGATTTATCACCATTTCATCCAAACCGGAAAATACACAACCGACCTTAAAGAATCCCTGGCACGGGCGCTACACGATCAGTCGATGACCAATGCAATGGAGGATTTTCTCATCCATTTTGACCCCAAATCCATTATTGCCATCATGGGTGGACATCAGTTGCTCCGGACCAGCGCCCAGTACCGAAAGATCGTCTGGATGTCCAAATTGTTGACGGAACGGGGAAAATTGATGTTATCCGGGGGTGGTCCCGGGGCTATGGAGGCCACCCACCTCGGTGCCTGGCTGGCCGGCATGCGGGAGAAAACGGTGCTGGAAGTGCTGGAAATTCTTGGCCGTGCTCCGGAATACCACGATCGATACTGGCTGTCCACAGCATTTGAAGTTCTGGATCGCTTCGATGGTGGACGAAAACCCAGCCTGGGGATTCCGACCTGGTTATACGGTCATGAACCCCCTACCCCATTCGCCACTTATATTGCAAAATATTTCACCAACAGCATCCGGGAAGACGGCCTGCTGGCTATGGCGAAGGGCGGCATTGTGTTTACACCCGGGCGGGCAGGTACGACGCAGGAAGTATTCCAGGAGGTCACTCAAAATCACTACCTTACACTGGAATATGCCAGTCCGATGATCTTTTTGGACCGGGCGTTCTGGACGCGAGAATGGCCTGTGTATCCGTTG
>CBFGVZ010000175.1:0-7612 GCA_965652315.1 uncultured Saprospiraceae bacterium
TTGGAAAAAGCACCCATTATTTTAACAATAAATTCCTACATTAGCCTTCCGATCCATTCAACACCCATCACCTAAAATGAAATACTATCCGTTTCTAAAACTCTTAATCAGCCTGTCTTTTATCTCCCTGACTTCCTGCCAGGACAGACCCGCCGAAACAACTGAAGACGCAGCACATATGCTGGACCCGGCCAGGTCCACCCCACCCTACCCTGTCATCCCGATACCGGAAGAAGCAGACACCGCTTCCCCACGTTGGAAAGGCATCGATCTGAGCCCTGCACCCCCCGTAATCCCTGTTTCTCCGAAAAAGGAATTAAGCTCGTTTGTCTTACAACCGGGGTATAAACTGGAAGCTGTCCTGACCGAACCCCAAATCAGAGAACCCGCTGCCATCCAGTTTGACGGAAATGGACGAATGTATGTACTGGAATTGCGAACCTATATGCAGGATATCGATGCAACCGGGGAATTGATGCCCCTCAGTCGTATTTCACGCTGGGAAGACCAGGACAACGACGGCAGGTATGAAACCGGAACCATTTTCGTGGATAGCCTGATCTTTCCGAGATTTGTCGTACCCTTCGGACCTAATACCATCCTCTCTATGGAATCCAACCAGGATCGGGTGTACAAATACACCGACACGGACGGTGATGGAAAAGCCGATCAAAAAGAATTTTTTACCGATGGATTGGGACGCTCAGGAAATGTGGAACACCAAACCAGCTTCCTGACCTGGACCCTGGACAACTGGATGTATAGTACTTATAATCCCCGGCGGGTCCGGTGGACTCCCGAAGGTGTAATTCAGGAACCTTCCGGCACACCATGGGGTCAGTGGGGAGTTACACAGGATGACTACGGCCTCGTGTGGATGCAGGACGGTGCAGGAGGAGTGCCGGCGAACTTCCAATTTCCCATCGTATATGGCAACTACCAGGTCAAAGGGCAATACGAAGACGGCTTCAGGGTCCCGTACAGTCTGGTCCGACTGGAAGACTTTGAGCCCGGTATGCGGGAAGTAAAGCCCGATGGTTCTCTGAACAACGTAACTGGAGCAGCTGGGAATGATGTTTTCCGGGGGCATCGGTTACCGGACGAGTTGCGGGGGGAATATTTTTATGGTGAACCAGTGGCCCGGATAATCCGCCGGGTCACCTCGACCCGGCGCGATGGACTGACTTATCTGAGTAACCCTTATCAAAGCCGGGAATCAGAATTCATTCAATCTACGGATCCGTTGTTCCGGCCGGTAGATATCGCTACCGCTCCGGATGGGACGATGTACATTGTCGATATGTATCGGGGGATCATCCAACAGGGCAACTGGACCCAGGAGGGCAGTTATCTTCGCACCAAAATCCTGCAATACCAGATGGACGATGTGGTGAGTAATGGCCGAATCTGGCGGCTGACCTATGAGGGTATGGAACGAGACAAAATCAAACCCCGGATGTTCGAAGAGTCGTCCGCTGAACTGGTGGAGCATTTGAGTCACCCCAATGGCTGGTGGCGGGATAAAGCTCAGCAACTGTTGATCCTGCGACAGGACCGGTCCGTCATTCCCGAACTGGTGAATTTGATGACCGGTGCGGATCAGGAGCTTACCCGAATTCATGCGCTCTGGACTTTGGAAGGACTGCGGGGATTAACTGCCGACCACGTCCGCACTTTACTGAACGATCCCAGCCCCGAAATCAGATATCAGGCACTTCGTGCTGGCGAAACGCTATACAAATATGGAGACACCAGTCTGGCAGAGTCTTACCTTGCTTTGACCGAAGACCAGAATATCCGGGTACTGATCCAGGCCATTCAATCGATGTATATTCTGAATATTGAAGGAGTAGAAGATATGTTGAAAGAAAAGCTGCAAAAGGATCAACGCGAAGGCATCCAGGTCGTCGGCAAACAAATACTTCAATATATCGAGGAATCCAGACAGAAAATGTCGGATGATTATACCGATGCAGAACTGGCCCTGTTCAATGCCGGAAAATATACGTTTGAGACATTCTGTTCAACCTGCCATGGTAAAAATGGATTGGGCACCCCGGTTGGAAGCACGGGTCAGGATTTGATGGCACCGGCTTTTGCCGGGTCAACCCGGATAAATGGACACCCGGAATATGCCGTAAAGACATTGTTGCACGGTCTGACCGGATCCATCGAAGGCCGGGACTATGGCAGTCTGATGATCGCAATGAACATGAACGATGATGAATACATAGCATCGGTCGTATCCTACATCCGCAATGCCTTTGGCAATAAATCGGGGTTTGTATATCCGGAATATGTGGCACAGATCCGGGAATCCACCCAAAATCAGACCAGGCCTTACGTATATAGCGAGCTGATCCGGGAAGTCCCCACGGTGCTGACTCCGGTTGATTCCTGGGAAGTCTCGGCCAGCAGTACCGCATTACGTGGAGTAGGTTCTACACGGGATCCCCGGTATGCTTTTTCGTATAAAGGCTGGCGTACGGAAGAATCCCAATCCGCTGATTCCTGGTATGAAATCCGCTTCCCGGAACCTATTTATCTGACTGAGGTCCAGTTTGAATCCGGCAAAGCAGAATTTCCCGTTTCATTATTGGTTTCAGTAGATACCGGAGCAAAAGATTGGAAGCAGGTAGCTTCAATAAAAGGAAAGCAAGGGCTCCAGATTATTCCCGTTCCACCAGCCGGCAAGGTCCACGCCCTTCGAATGCAATGTTCAGAAAAATCAGAGAACTTTTGGGGGATGAAAAACCTTACTATATATGCCCGGGCCCAACCACCCGTTCAATAAATTTATACAATGGCGGACTGTCTATACCGGAAAATTTACAATCTGAAATCCAAATTTGCATTGCGATGTAAATGTATTGCTGTGGTCATTTTTGTCTGGGGAATCTATATGAATTGTGATGCGCAGTCCGGACCAGCCGCTCTCTTTCTTACCTGGGAATCTGACCCCACAACCACTATGGTGATCGAATGGCACAAAAAGATGAGTCCCACTCAATCCTCCATCCTATATTACCGTCCCGCATCCGGGAAAGACTGGCAGTCCGTCACAGCACGTCCCATCCCCACCAATGAATCAGACCGAACCATATTTAAAAAAATGCTGACCGGATTGCAACCGGACACCCGGTATGAATTTCGCCTGGACACCATCGGACAAGTTTTCCGCTTTCATACGTTGCCAACCGAGATCCATCAGAACCCTGTAGTTTTTGCAGTAGGTGGAGATTCATTCGAGGGGAGACCACGAACCCGGACGGACCGGATTGACAGATTTAAAAAGATTATCTCCAGCTATGAGCCGGAATTTATATTGTGGAGTCATGAAATACCCAGAGATAAAAGCTCTGTACTGTCCACCGAATGGCATAAATGGCTCGATGCCATCCAGGAGGTATTGATCAATGAAAATGGCCGCATTACACCAATCGTATTCCCCGCTGAATATTTCCACCCGAACGTATCTCTGGTGCATTCAGAACCAGCATCTATTTCCAATTCAGAAGAGGCATCGCTGTTTCTTAGCCACACCATTCCACTATCCTCACCTTCGGGCAGATCCCAGAGAATCCGGGTGATGGACTTTGGAGAATACCTGAGCATATTGTTGGTGGCCGGCCATACCGGGCATTACCCTTCCCACTTACAACAAGTCAAAAAACAACTCCGTAAAAGAAAGCGGAAACCGCACCTTTTCGTTGCAAATTCTCCTATGATCTATCCTGCACAACCGGCGTCAGAAACGGCCCTGTCAGATGCGGAAAAAACCAACTGGACGGACTTATATGATCGGTTCAAGGTTCCAGTGGTATTTGAATTTCAAGATAAGTGGTACAAAAGAACGATCCCACTCAAAGCTGGAAAGCCAGATCCTGAAGGAACCATTTATCTCAGCGATGGGGACGGAGACGAAGGAATGCCGGAATCCTATGCACAGGACACGTCCTCCGCTCTATTCGCCTCTGCAATTGCGGGCAACCATGTAATATTGGTGTCATTGCAGGGACGCCAGCGGTATATACGGGTGGTGAACGAATACGGAAAAATCATGGATGAATTTCCCCAAATATTTGAACAACCTGTTTTTGAACACCCCATCAGTACATTTTTACCCAAAGGGGGTATGACGCTAAGTGCTGAAATAGCTGAATTCAGGGGGGCGGCATTTCAGGCCACGGATTATTCTGGATTCTCGAGAGGTGGATTTGTTTGGTTTGACACTCAACAGGGACACGGGAGAGCGATCTGGCATTTACCCGTACACAATACGGATTTCTTTACCTTACGATTCCGGTATTCCTATGCGGCGGAAGATACAGCATATTTACAGCTTGTAGTGAACGATGAAGTCATAGAAGACCATTTCCAGTTCCAATCTTCCGGTAAAGAAAACCGGTGGGAAAAAAGCACCTTAATCAACACGCCACTGAAAAGAGGGATTAACCGGCTGGAGATACGATCTATTCCGGGAATGCCTGCCCCACGAATTGATCGAATAGAGATTTTCCCTTCCGTCTATTAATTCTTCGATACCCTTTATGGCCCGTTTCGAATTAATTTCGTTAATTTGGAAGCATAACCACAGAAATTGGTCCGAATGACTTATCCCACCTATTCTATTGGCTGTTTGCTCTTTATGCTTTTGACCACAACATGGAATATGTCCTGTGATCGTGTCTCTGCTGCTGACGATGACCAAAAGCCCAACGTGGTTATGATCCTTCTCGACGATGGGGGATTCGATGATTTTGCACCATTCGGTAACCCGCGCTACCCTACCCCCCATATTGAAATGCTGGCGAAGGAGGGTCGGAGCTATTACAATTTATATGTTCCACAGGCGGTATGTTCCGCTTCCCGGGCGGCCATTCTGACGGGGTGTTACCCGGGTCGCACCAAGGTATTCAATGCCTACGCCCCTGATAACAAGGGCCTTGATTCCTCATTTGCCACCATGGGTGAGGTGATGCAGAAAAATGGTTATACCACAGCATTATTTGGAAAATGGCACCTCGGTGATCTGCCCGGCAGCCGTCCACATGAACGTGGCTTTGACGAATCCTGCGGATTACTGTATTCGAATGACATGTGGAAGCACCATCCCGAAAATCCGGATTTTTGGGGACAATGGCCTTTACAATACTGGGAAGATGGTAAAGTCACTATTGATCCGGTGGAAGAGGAGGATCAGAAAATGCTCACCACCTGGTATACCGAGCGTGCAGTGGATTTTATAAACCGGCACAAGGACGAACCTTTTTTCCTGTATGTACCGCATTCCATGCCCCACGTCCCCATTTTCTGCAGCGATAAATTCGAAGGCAAATCGGGCACTGGCTTATACGGGGATGTGATGATGGAACTGGACTGGTCGGTCGGTCAAATCAATCAGGCCCTGAAGGACAACGAACTGGAGGAGAATACGTTGGTTATCTTTATCGCTTCAGACAACGGTCCGTGGCTATCTTATGGTTCTCATGCCGGAATCACAGGTTACCGGGAAGGGAAAGGAACCGGATTTGACGGAGGGATTCGCAACGCGTGTATCATCAAATATCCTCCACAAATTGAAGGGGGCGGTTCCTCCCATAAAATGATGAATACGGTGGACATCCTGCCAACGATCTGCGCATTGACCGATACCCCCCTCCCGAAAAATGACATCGATGGCCACAATCTCTGGGAATACCTGACTGGTCCTTCCGACATCAGGAATCCCCATGAATATTATCCGTTTTCCACCGGAAACAGACTGGAAGGGGTGATTTCTCCTGACGGAAAATGGAAATTGCACCTGCCGCATTCTTACCGGACCCTCCGGACCGGAGGCATCGATGGTTTGCCGGGCCAGTATGAACAGGTCACCATAGACACCAGTTTATATGATCTGATTCACGATCCGTACGAAAAAGCCAACGTCAGGGATGCATATCCGGAACAACTGGAAGTGATGCTCCGCTGGGCGGAATTACATAAAAACCGATTTTTCCCCGATCAACTTTAAATGGTAGAATCAAAACCGGCACATCGCAATGCCAGGAACAGAAAAATGGTCAGAAACGTATCAAACTTTTTCAGAAGGCAACCATGACGGAGTTCGGGAGCCCTCCGATCTGGTGCGATTTGCTACCGTGGCGTATCTGACCGGGCACGAGTCAGAAAGTTTTCAAATCCTGGAAAGAGCTCATCAGACCTATCATGACCGGGGTGAATTATCTGAAGCGGCCCGGTGCGCATTCTGGCTGGGGCTGATGCTCATGGATGCGGGAGAATCAGCCCGTGGCAGTGGATGGTTCAGCCGGGGAAAACGGATCCTCTCCGGCCATTCCGGTTCTTCCGGCTATCCCGAAAGTGCTCTTTTTCTGATTTCCACAGGATTGCAGGAATTTTATGGAGAAAAATTCAGCCAGGCAGAGCAAATTTTCAGCCGGGCGGCCTCGATCGGGGAGAAATTTCACGATATGGATTTGATTGCTCTTGGAAGATTGGGACAGGGTCAGGCAATGGTTCATCAAGGCAAAACGAGCGATGGAATCAGGCTGCTGGACGAAACTATGGTGATCGTAGGGTCGGACCGGGTGCATCCGGTAGGTAGTGGCATAATCTTTTGTGCCGGAATACAAACATGCCGAAAAATCTGGGAACTGGACAGGGCACATGAATGGACTTCTGCCTTGAATCGATGGTGCGAAATCCACCCGGACCTGGTCCCTTTTCGGGGACAGTGCCTGGTCAGCCGGGCAGAAATCATCCAGTACCACGGCAATTGGCTCAAAGCCCTCAATGAGGCACGACAGGCCACCGAGGTATTGACACGCCCACCCGGAAAACCCGCTGCCGGCGACGCCTTGTTTCGGCAGGCAGAAATCCTGCGACTCCTCGGACAATTTGAAGAAGCGGAGGCGTGTTACAAAGAATCCGCAAGATGGGGAAGAAACATCCAACCCGGTCTAGCCCTCCTCAGGTTGAGCCAGGGAGAAACAGATACGGCCGGTGTTTCGATCAGAAACTCGCTTCTGGAAATCCGGAGTCCATTGAAACGTGCAGCTATTTTACCAGCCTTTGTTCGGATTATGCTTGCCACCCGACAGATCAACGAGGCCGAAGAAGCCGTGGACGAATTGGAACACATCGTCCAGTTATTTAATACACCTTGTCTGGAGGCATTCGCATTAGATTCCCGCGGGGCGGTTTCGATGGCTCGCACCAATTTTCAGGAGGCGCTTGACCATTTCAGAAGTGCGATGGAGATCTGGCAGGATTTGAACCTACCTTATGAAATGGCCAATACACTTGAACTGAAGGGAAACACATATCGTCAACTAATGGATCCGGATAATGCCACAATCGCATGGTCCAGATCAAAATGGCTGTACGAACAACTTGGAGCCATACCTGATCTCGAAAGGATTACCCGACAACTCAACCAGAAAAAAGAGATCAATCCATACGGCCTCACGCTTCGGGAACTCCAGATTCTCCGTCAGATAGTTTCCGGCCATACCAATAAAGCCATTGGGTCGGATTTATTCATCAGTACCCGTACGGTAGATCGCCATGTCAGTAATATATTCAATAAACTGAAGGTGTCCTCACGGAC
>CBFGVZ010000176.1:0-7479 GCA_965652315.1 uncultured Saprospiraceae bacterium
GTATTATATTCGTCCTGAATGACATCATTGGTATTGGGCCAGTAAAGATTTCTATTGGTCGTAGGACCACCCAACAAAGTATGTTCGTACAATGCGGAAAAGGAGATTGAGGATTTGTTTTGAAACCGATGTTCGTAATCCAGGCTGCCCAAAGAAAAATCTCCCCGTCGAATCCGTAAATTCTCATTGTAAAATGGAAGTTGCTCCATCCTCTCATTGGAAGTAATCAAGGTCCTTTCGTTGTTGTAATAAAGAATATCAGCTCTCCTATCTTTGGATCTTTTTCCGGTGAAAAACCCAATTTGGAATGAATTCCGGGAATCAGGATCGTACCCCAGGGTAAATCGTCCGGAATAATTGACCTCGTCGAAGCTTCTTTCACCGTCGGAAGGAAACCGGGTCATTACATCATCAATTATAGTGTAAACATCTCCTATCCGTCTGCCTGTGAGGTCATTTCGCTGATAACTGGCCCCAGCGGATACATTCCACACACCTTTCCGGTAATTAAAAATGATATCACCTCCATACCTTTTGGCACTTTCAGCGTTGTCATATGGTTCAATGCTGGGAAATCCATATTTGACATTTACCTGAGTAAAGGCTCCATCCGCCACCCCTTCTTCCATGATTATATTGATAATACCCGCTTTCCCTTCGGGGTCATATTTGGCAGAAGGCGATGTTATAATTTCTACGTTTTTAATAGCATTGGCAGGCAATTGGTTCAACAGTACAGAAGGGGAAGTCTGGACCGGTTTTCCATTTATCATAACGACAAAACCAGTGGATCCCCGTACAGAGATATTACCTTCTGCGTCCAGAGCGATCGAAGGAATATTCCGAATCACATCGGTGGCGCTTCCACCCCGTGAGTTTTGGAACTGTTCAGCCCCGTACACCTGCCGGTCAATGCGGTGAATGGCAGCGGAACGCCTCCCCTGAACCGTAATTTCTTCCAGCATCTCACTACTCTGGCTGATCGAAATCTGATCAATATCATATTCCGTGTGACCATCCACCTTAATTCCCCCTATTTCATGCGTATTGTAGCCCAGGAATGATGCCCGGATAAAGTATTCGCCTTCAGGGATATCCTTTAGTATAAATCCTCCTGTAATATCTGTCACTACTCCGGTTAACATAACACTGTCCTGACTTTGGTACAACACTACACTGGCATATTCAAGCGGAGAGCGATCTGACTGATCAACCAATCTACCGGTGATCATGGACTGTCCAGGAAGAGCATTTCCTGAAAATACAATGACAAGTACAACACAGATTGAGAAACATCTATTCATCATAGCACAAAAAGTGATCTTCTGCTTTAAAGCAGTTAACCAGGAATTCAAAAAAAGCTGACTTGTTCCCGATAACACCCGATCGAATACGATGGGAATCGGTTGCCAGGGATTGGAATTATAATTTGTACATACGGCCTATAGAGCTGAGCAAATATATCGCTGCTGGATATAACATCCACGGTACTTATTGGTAGGAAAATGGTAATTATGAAAAAATATAAATTTGTCAAATAAAGTATGGCATGAGAAAAGCATCAGTTACTTGACCCGGATAATGCAGGGCATTTACTTTTTGAAGATGCGAAGCATGACCGAATGTAGGCGAAGACCAAAGGTGTTGAAACCATCTTTGACGAGGGAACTATGACTGAATGTAATCCTGCCATTGGTTAAGATCGCCCATTCGGTCCTTGTAGGACTGCGAATAGATGGGACGGCATCTTTGGCGGGTGAGCTTCGACATAGCAGACTATTTCAAGGGGTTCACAATTTTTTGGGACAATACTACTGATCATGCGCTTTCCTAAATTGAAACGGTGTACTTCCTACCCGTTTTTTAAAGAACTTGATGAAGTAGGAACAATCATTGAAATGGAGGGCCTCAGCGATTTCACTAATCGTCAGATCGGTATGCAAAATGTATCTCTTCGCCTCCAGAATCAATTGACTTGAGACATGTTCGCTCGCACTGGCTGATCCATATTTTTGGCAAACCGCGTTCAGATTCTGGGGGGTGGTGTTTAATAATCTGGCATAATCTCTGACCTTGTGAATTTGTGGCGACCTGGTGGAAAGCAGATTAGAGAATTGGTTGTAGAGGATATTTACCGGATAAGCATTTTCATCTCTGCTTGTGGATAGTTGTAAAATCCTGCCCAGCAAGGCACGGAGGTACCCGTGAACTATGTCATCCAAAAGAGGACCATCCTTGTGAACCTCTGATAATAATTCTTCGAATATAGTATCCGGCGAATTGAGTGATTCGAATGATACACGAACAGTGGCATGAAGTTTATTCAGTAATTCCAATAGATAGATTTCCCGTACCGGGTCAAAAAGTTCTGTTCGAAAAAGAACTACGTATCCCCGGGGGATAGAGGTAAATTGCCAGCAATGCATTTGTCCAGGCTTCATAAAATATACTTCGGGGGTAGTAATCAGGTATTTCTCCGTTTCGATGCAATGATACCCTTCTCCACCGCTGATGTAGATCAATTCGTAATAATCACCGTGCTTGTGGGGCTTGGTTCGTTTTATTTTTTCTTTAAAGCGGGAAATCTTGAAATTCTGATCCTGATCAATTTTCTGTTTTACCTTCATATTCCGGAGTATTCACACCTCAAATTCTCAATTCTGAATGGCCAAAGATAAAGCTTTCATCCGAAGGCCAATTACGTCTTCCATTTTCATCCGTCCATGCAGAATGGAGGGGTGTAAATGGTTTTCACCCTGTGAAATACACCAAAATCGAAATCACGATGATCAGTAACAAAGCAGAAATCAGGATATCTCCCAGGGTAAAACTGTCCCGGTTGGCCTTTTTCTGTTCGTCCGTAAGTGTGCCCAGTGTAAGTCCGTTGACCTGTGCTGCCGATGGTGCTGGTGCGGACAGGCTGGCCACGATACACACCACGACACAGGCTATAAAATTGAAAATCGCAAAATGGGCAAAATTGACGGTGGCGTACCATTCCATGGCCCCGCTCAGATCGTCCTTCATCAATTCCAGAACGATGCGTAAGGTCCCTGCGACCAGGCCAAACATCAATGTCACGATAGCCCCCCGGGCATTGATGCGTTTCCAGAGAATGCCCAGTAAAAACACGGCTGTGATGGGCGGAGCAATGTAGGACTGCACGCTTTGCAGGTATTGATAAAGCACCCCACCCCCAATTTTTTGCATGATCGGAATCCACAGCATGCCCAGCAACACCACTACTCCAGTGGCCCATCGACCGATTTGAACCAGGCGTTGCTCCGACGCCTGGGGGTATAATTTTTTAAAGATGTCCACCGTAAAAAGTGTGGACGAAGAATTGAATACTGACGCCAGTGAACTCATCAACGCGGCCATCAGACCTCCTGCCACCAGACCACGCAGTCCGACGGGTAACAGATAACCGATCAATGCCGGAAAAACCTCATCGCTATGGGCATAATCCAACATGCCTTTTTGTTTCAATGCGTAAGCAATAATTCCCGGAATGAGGAATATAAAGATCGGCAGCAATTTGAGATAAGCGCCGAATATAGCACCCCGTCGCCCGATGCTTATATTGTTAGCAGCAAGCGTCCGCTGGACGATGTATTGATCCGTACACCAATACCAAATCCCGACGATAGTTCCACCAAACAACATACCGGTCCATGGAAAATCAGGATCAGAAACCGGTCGCCACATATTGAAATGATCCGAACCTGCCACCATTTTCAATTCTGTCCAGCCTCCTACCGCCTGTAAACCGAGTATGGCCACCAACAATGAGCCCAGGATCAAAACCACGGTCTGGAAGGCTTCGGTATATACCACTGCCCGCAATCCACCCAGTACGGTGTAAATGCCGGTAATCATCACGGTGGACAATGCACCGGCCAGAAAACTGATTCCCAGCAATTGGGATACGACAATGCCACCTGCATATATGGTGACGGAAACCTTGGTCAGTACGTAGCCCACGATGGAGAATATAGATAAAAACCACCGTGATCTGGCGTCAAATCTTTTTTCGAGAAACTCCGGCATTGTAAATACACCACTTCGCATATAGAAAGGCAGGAACAACCAACCCAGTAGCAGGACGATCCAGGCATGTAATTCATAATGTGCCATCGGCATCCCTGATTCGGCTCCGGTGCCAGCCAGCCCAACCACATGCTCGGATCCGATATTTGAAGCAAAAATTGATGCGCCGATCACGAACCACCCGACATTTCGCCCTGCCAGAAAGTAATCTTCCGAGGTGTTGTTTTGCTGGCGAATGACCCACCAGGCAATACAAACGAGGATCAAAAAATAGACTGCAAGCACAACCCAGTCCAGTCCTACGAGTATTGAATCATTCATGATAGATGCGATTGTTTGCTGGAACCTAAATATACGGATGTATAGGAAATTATAAATATATTGCACCGTCTTTCTAATTGTGAAGAAAAATGTTGGCAGCCAATTGGCTTTACTAGTATAACTGAACCTTAATATCCAGACTTCTATGGTGCCCACGAAAACCATCCTCAACCAGTTTCATTATTTCACTCAATCTACACTCAGGGCTGGCACCCTGGCGGTGAATGCCATTCATAAGCTTTATGTGAATGGGGATACCATTCTGGCCGATATGCAATCCAGACCTTTCACGCCGGCTCTATTCCTGGAAGATGATCAGATTTTGGATATGGAGTGTGACTGTCGGAGTCATACATACTGTGAACATCTGGCTTCATTGTTGTTGTACCTGTATAAAAATCAAGACAATTCCAACAAGGCCGCAGTTTCTACAACCACCAAAGAAAAGTTACAACTTAAAATAAGCCATGGCTTCATCAATGATTTCCGTGTTGTACATAACCCTGAAGTCCTACAACAAAATGTAGATAAAGCAGATATGCATTTTTACGGATGGGAACTTAAAATGTATACCATATCCCTTTTTACGGACAACAAGGACCAGTTGAATTTTCTGATGGTCAGGCAGGATAAGGATTTAATTGACGGAGAAGAGCAATCTGTGGTGGAGTTGAAGTGGATGGATAAAGAGCTGTATATCCGCTGCGAACAATGCATGTATACATCAGAAACTTTATGTTTCCATCAGAAGATTGCATTTGTTCAGGATTTTAAACAAACCAGAGAATTCCTTTCACAAAATCTGGATATTGATTCTCTGTATGCCCAGTTTGATACGATCAGTACATTTTCCCCTTCCATTCTCCAAAAACATTTCTATATTGGATTTAATCAAATGAATCAGGCGTATCTGCTGGGAAAAACCAACGTGTTATTGATCAATGCAAATCTGATCGAAGGCCTGGAACAAAGTTTAAATGCATTTGTCGGAAATTCTGAAGAACAGAATTCATTTTTGGAGGAAATATATACCGGAGAGGAAACCACCACAGGGAATGCCATTTTATGGACTTGTAATAATTTTCAAGATGCTACAATCAGTTACCTGGAAGGCAAGCTATCCAAAAACGGTAAAAAACTGATCTCTCACATCAAACGAACCAATGAACCTGCATCTATCCCGTTTTCTATCCAATATGATCTGCGGAAGATCAATATAAATTTTGAAGCGCTCTCACCCAATCGAAGGAATTTACTCATCCAATCACGGTTGAACTTCCTGCAGCAAAATGTTGATCGACTCAGTACATACATCCATTATTATTATTCGAAGAGGTCTGATGTGGACGCCCATAAAATATCAAAAAACGAATTACACCAGTTTAGCTTTGCAGATGAAATCCTGACGCCTCGTCTTGAAGCCAGATTAGATCAGGACGTGCTCGTCGTTCGTTTGTACCATGATTTGTTGGTCGGAAAAAGGGTAGAGAAAATTTTAACTACTATACCATTTTTTCTAATCGTCGATAAAAATGCATATGTATTCCGAAATCATGCTACCCAACGGATCGTGCAAAGTCCCAATCATGAAATAAAATATCTGTTCAATACAAAGGACACCGATTCGATGCGGCGGGGCATCAGCCAGATAATTAATTTTTATGATATCAATATTTCAGACCTCGAAGCGGAATGGGTCAAAACGATCTCTGCCAGGAAACGTATTATTCAACTTTCTCAGAACGGAAACAGGATCGTTTTCAAGCCGCTTCTGAAGGATGCTACCGGACAAAACACATTCAATCTTTTTCAGGATCGATGCCTGCCGGCCACAGAAGACCCCTGTATAGTGCACATTCCGGAACCAAAACGAAAAGCTGAATTTATGAGTTGGTTTTCAGAACTCCATCCCAAAATGGACAGATTGACGGAGCCACTCGGTTTCCATACGCTCCCTTTAGAGGAATTCGTGAAAGACCATTGGTTTCTAGGATTTTCAGAGCATTGTGAGCAGGCGGGTGTGGATGTTGAGGGCTGGGATACACTCCAAAGTTTTTCCTTCAATCCCAACCGGGGTGAAATAGAACAGTCGATTGCTGATGGGCCTGATTGGTTTGATCTGAACTTTGTGATTCGGTACGGTGATATTTTGGTTCCGCAAAAAGAATGGATTCGGGCGGTGAGAAAAGGCGAACGTTCTATTTTACTCAAGGATGGTTCATACGGCATCATCCCGGAAGAGTGGAGACTACGTATGATCAGATTGCTCAATTCGGCGGAAGTCCATAAAAATAAAATACAGTTATCTACATTGCATTTCAATGCTCTGGAACGATATGTTGACCTGTCCGATAATCCGGAAATCCGGAAAGATATTGAAAATAAGAAGACTCGCCTCATACATTTCAAAGGCCTGAAGACATTTGACCTACCCGAATCGATCCAGGCAGAATTGAGATCGTATCAAAAGGAAGGATACCAATGGCTGAAATTTTTAAATGAATACAGATTTGGCGGGTGTCTGGCTGACGATATGGGCCTGGGAAAAACCCTCCAGGTCCTGAGCCTCCTGGCGGACCAAAAAGGTCTGGGACATCCGGCCAGCCTGGTAGTCGTGCCCCGGTCACTCGTGCACAACTGGGTGGATGAAATTGAAAAATTTTGCCCGGAAATGACTTACTACATACACCATGGGCCACAACGGAAGGAAAACACGAAGGAATTCTCCGATTTTGACCTGATGATCAGCACGTACGGAACCATTTCCAACGATATCAAATGGATCAAGAACTATACCTTTCATTACGTTATCCTCGATGAATCCCAGGCCATTAAAAATCCCGAATCGCAGCGATACCGCTCTATGATCCAGTTATCGGCCCGACACAAACTGACTATGACCGGCACTCCCATTGAAAATAGTACGATGGATCTTTACGCCCAGTTCAATTTTGTCAATCCGGGCCTACTGGGGAATAAAAGCCAGTTCCGGAAACGGTTCTCCGACCCCATTGAGAAAAATGGAGATACAGACGTGAAGGATTTGCTGCAAAAAATTATTCACCCATTCCTGTTGCGTCGTACCAAAACACAAGTAACCAAAGACCT
>CBFGVZ010000177.1:0-7465 GCA_965652315.1 uncultured Saprospiraceae bacterium
ATTCCTTCATTTCCTTCAGCAATCTCACGGCACTCTCCACCATCATTTCACCACCTCCTGGTGCCAGCCTCGAATTGATGGTTTCATAACCGCCCCTTGAAAAGGCTGCTTTTGTGGGCACATAAGCGATATGGGCATTGGTCAGTTCGATAACGATGGTGTGTTTGTAGGGGGAGGCTTTTTTGATGGCCAGACCCAGTTCCACAAATACTTCCCCGGGCAGCCCAACTACTGCAAGGTCTTCATGGATCTGAAAAGTCTGAACTTCCAGCGGGATTTTCCACTCTCCTGATGGAATGGTAGGAGGTACGGCCTCATTTAAGCGCATCCGGGCCAGGGATCTGATCTTCATCGGTCTCCTCCGCAAAAAAAAGGAAGATTCATTGTACAGATTTTCGGGATGGAGCTGATTGGCCCATTGAAGGTCTTCTTTGGTATAATGCTGAAGCGGGGCATAAACGATTTCCGATCGGGCAGCCAGGTTGTAATTCTGTAAATCACTGAGGTGGTTTTTAACCTTTATAGCTTCTTCTGCCAGCCGGGCACCGATCTGCTCAGAAGTAAGGCGATCTTTGGAGCGTGTGTTGACGTGATTAATATTGCCACAGGGCCCCTGGCCATAAAAGGAAATAAAATCTGGTCCCCATTCTTTTTTCAGGCTTTCGGATAAAAATGCGGGGAAGTCCGCACTAAATTCTTTACCCCCTCTGGTATCCGTATGGTTAGAAAAATTGACCAATCCACTGATTAGGTTGCCACCAGTATTTCTCAACAGTACCAGGTTCATTTCCGGATCAATAGGTCCTTCTGGATAAAGTGCTTCCGGATTTAAAACCCCTGGATTGGTTCGGACCCGTCCATCTGCCATGACGTACCGCCTATTGAAAGACACACCGGTTACATCCACGCTTCCCACTGATAAAACGGATTCCATAGACACTTTTTTGGCCTGGAGAACAGAAGCTACGATTTGAACTGTCAGCCAATCCTTATAATCCAGCCCGTCTTTCACTTCGGTGGTAACCGGCCCGTGACGAAGGTGTTCGTTGAGTTCCAGTATATCCTCATCGTAGGCCGGAGAGGTATGGGTATGGGTTCCGGCGATCAACACATGACTGAACGGAATCCCCAATTCATCCTGGATTCGGAGCCTGGCTTTTGAGGAAACCTCCCGGCTAACCCACAACAGATCACATTCCACTAACGCGATTTCAATATCGCCCTGACGAAAATAAAGGGTTTTTGCATACAGGGAATCGTGAATGCCGGTACTGTATCCCCGGTAATGTGGAAAGCCGACAGGAGGCGTGATATTAATTTCTGCAGCACCGGTCACTAAATTTTCCTGCGAATAGACAGAATATGCACCCATTAAAATAAAGATGATTGGGAGGCAAGTGCTCAGAGCGCTTTTAAAGTTCCAGATCAGATGTTTACTTTTCATGCCATTTATTTCGTCCGTAATTCCTCAAACTGCTTCAACAGGGTATCCACGATTTTCACGGTGACATCCTTTTGCACCTTGTTAGTTGTCGGCTTTGTGGTTATTTGATCTCCAAATATGCATATTGTTCCCGATCATCGATTTGGCAGCATCCTGTACTTCCTAGCCAGTTCCAATATTGTCAAGTATCACAATAGTCAGTTTTTAATTGCCATCATTCAGATTTTTTTAATAACAAATTATTGACCCGGGTGGTCAACTGCGATGTTACCTGACCTCCTCATCGTATATTTTCTGCATGGGAAGTATCATTCCAGTGGAGTCCGTCGAAATCAGGCACATT
Organism: uncultured Saprospiraceae bacterium; assembly: GCA_965652315.1. Classification (GTDB taxonomy): domain Bacteria; phylum Bacteroidota; class Bacteroidia; order Chitinophagales; family Saprospiraceae; genus Membranihabitans. The sequence goes on from CBFGVZ010000177.1 coordinate 1,788, forward strand.
GATACTGTTACAGAACGTTGGTGATCCCTGGCACCGGAACGTCGTGTACGGGCCACTTCAAATCCCAGTTGTAGTCTTCATAATCCGGCCCTATGGAAATGTCTGAATTCAGGGCTTCTTCCCAGGTGATTTCTTTTCCGCTATATCCGACCATCCGGCCAAGAATGCCCAACATGGTACTGGAAGCCATCCACTCTCCATCATTGATTGGTTTTCCGGCACGGATGGATGCGAACAATTCATTTTGTTCTTCCTGGTGCATGACATTGATTTTGCCTTCATAGGACCAGGGGTTTTTACCCGATATCCTCCATTCCTTGTACATTTTCATGTATGCATTACCATCCTCACCGAAGACTTCAATCGTATTTCGGCTATCTGTACCTGCCTGTTGCCGGGTAAATAAATACCCTTTTACATCATCTTCATATTCGTATTCGATTGCAAAATGGTCGTAGATATTTCCATAGATCGGATCGGTCCTTTTCTGACGGCCTCCTACTCCAATAGCTTTTACCGGAATCCTGTCACCCAATGCCCAGGCCATCATGTCCAGACTATGGACAGCGACCTCTACGATAAAGTCTCCTGACATCCAGTCGTAGTAATACCAATTGCGCAATTGATACTCGATATCAGTCCAGCCGGACTGTCTCGGAAAAGACCACAATTCACCCCCATTTCGATAGCCTGTAACCGCACGTATGTCCCCCACCGCTCCATCCAGCACCCGGCCAAAAGCTTCCCGGTTTGCATTTTGGTATCGAAAGCAAAATCCACTGACCAATGCCAGATTTTTCTCTTTGGCCTTCTTGGCTCCTTGCAGTATTTTCCGAATCCCGACGCCATCTACTGCCACCGGCTTCTCTGCAAAAACGTGTTTGTTCGCTTCCACAGCCGCAAGTAAATGCGTCGGACGTGCATAGGGTGGGGCGGCTAAAAGGACCACATCAACACCAGAATCAATTACTTTTTGATACGCATCAAATCCGATAAATTTATGATCCGCACTCACTTTGACCCGTTCCGGATGCTCTCCGGTCAGAGCATTATATGCCTTATCCAGTTTGTCTGGAAAAATGTCACCCATGGCGGTCAGTTGAACATCCGGATCTGCATTCAATGCCTGAACGGCCGCTCCGGTACCCCTGCCTCCACAGCCAATTAATCCGACTTTGAGAAGATCGTTTCTTTTATGGTGAAAAAGCGGTGTAGCGTAGGCGGAATTCAGACCAACCGTACTGGCAGCTATTGCCACACTTGTAGTTTTGAGGAAGTTTCTTCGGGAATTTTCGTTGCTTGATTTCATAGAAGACATATTAATTGGTATATTTCAATTTTCAAATTAAGAAAATCAGGTTACAGTCGATCCCATCAAAAATATAGTTTTAATCAAGCGGATGATGATACTATTTTTCAGAAAAGTTATGCTATTTTTCAGGAAAACACTGGGGATGAGGAATAATTTCACTGTGCAGAACCTTCGGCTGAGTAAAAGGATATTGTTTTCTGTTGCGGGATGGTTTTTAATAGGTTGTCTGTCTGTTACAGTATATAGCAGTTTGAGCTGTGCACGAGGGGTATTGGTTCGCAAAAATATGAATCACGAATCTGAAGTAAACACTAAGCCGCGTTTATTGATTTTGACCGACATTGGTGGGGACCCCGACGACCAGCAATCGCTTATCCGTCTGGCGTTATATTTCAATGAATTTGATATGGAGGGTTTTATCGCATCTGCATCCGGAATACCTGGAGAATTGGGTGAGGCGGTGACAAAGCCCCATTTGATACAGGAGATTATCCGGGCATATGAACAGGTGTTACCCAATTTGCGTCTGCATGATCCGTCGTATCCGGATGCTGCAGAATTGATCGGAAAAATCAAAAGCGGAAATCCGCATCGCGGGCTGGATTTTATTGGTCCGGGGCACGAAACAGCGGGTTCGGAATGGATCATCGAAGTGGTGAACCGGGCAGATACACGACCGGTCAATATAGCAATCTGGGGTGGACAGACGGATCTGTTTCAAGCTTTGTGGACAGTGAGGAATACCAGAACAGAGCAGGAATACGCTCAATTTGTAAGCCGGATTCGGATCTATGACATTGCAGACCAGGATGGCATCCTGGATCAGGTCCTTCCAGATTATCCGGGCTTATTCTACATCCTCAATAAGGCGCCGGACGGTGCAGATAAACGGGATGCCGTATTCCGGGGTATGTACCTGGGGGGTGATGAATCATTGACCTCTATGGAATGGATACAGACCAATGTGCAGAAAAATCATGGTCCTTTGGGGGCATTGTATCCCTTAAAAACCTGGACTGCACCCAATCCGCATGGAGTCCTGAAAGAAGGAGATACACCCTCTTGGTTTTATTTTCTTCCCACCGGTCTGGGACATCCGGGCCATCCTGAGTGGGGTGGTTGGGGCGGTCGGTTTAGATCCGGGGAATTACATTTTTCCGACGCTACAGACGAATTTGATGGAATTAGCAGCGCTAGAGCTACCGTATGGCGGTGGAGACCTCATTTTCAAAATGATTTTCAGGCGCGGTTGGACTGGTGCGTAGAAAGACCTGCTGATACCAACCACAGTCCTGTAGCCGTGGTCAACAATCAGCCGGGAAGAGATGCAATCCGGGTTAAGGTGTCCCCGGGAGGGATTCTGACCTTATCGGCTACCGACTCTACGGATCCGGATGGAGATAAATTGTCTTTTTACTGGTACGTGTATCCGGAAGCGGGTACGGCCGTACATTTACCCGACATAAAACAGCCAGACCAACCCATAACCGAAGTTCACATACCTTCAGAAATTCCAGGGGGGGCCGCTATTCATATCGTACTGGAAGTAACGGATGATGGTGAACCCAGGCTGACGAGTTACAGGAGGGTAGTGGTTGAGGTGGCTACTGACAGTTAGACATTGGCCATTGGTTTATTTAAGGCCATCAGCCAACGACCAATAGCCAATAGCAAACGGCCGCAATGACCAGCTCTACATCCGGATGCGTATGGGCTCTAATATTCTTCAGCGCCCTGTGAAGGTGGTTTCGCACGGTAATAGGGGAGATATTCAATTTTTCGGCGATCATTTGATGAGAGAGGCCATCTATCTTACTGAGGTTGAAGATGAGGCGCTGTTGATCGGGGAGGTTTTTCAGACCTTCTTCGAGTAATCGTTCATAATGGCTTGCCTCCATTTGCTTTTCCGCTCTATTGGGTCGGAGGAGATTGGCAGAATGGTTCCAGTACCGGAAGACATATTCCCGGTATTGCTGATCATGGGCGGCTTTTTTGAGGTGATCGTAGGCCCGGTTTCGGCACATGGTATATATGTAATGGTCCCATTCCCGGATATCTTCCAGTTCATCCTTTTTTCTGAGCAGACTCAAAAACACATCCTGCGTAAGGTCCTTGGCCAGTTCCTGATTGCCCAATAGTTTGATAAAGAAACCGTAACACCTGTCCCGGTATTCCTGAAATAAGCCGCTTACAAATTCCTGGTCCATTATCAAAGAATTGATTCATCCCTTGGTTCAAATATAGTAAAATAAATTTAAAATCAAATTTTTGTTGGTGTCGCTGGTATGTTGGATCGACATGGTCGTCCTATATTATGAAGGGTGTTCTGATCATATGCTATTTTGAAATACCCTACGGATAAAATCATTCATTCACATATTCTGAAAATAAGTGAGTAAGAACCAAAAAGATGAATTAAGGGATCTGATTAGTAAGTATCTGGACCGTACCTGTACGGAGCAGGAACGAGCTGCTTTGGTCGATTCTATCAAGTCTTCTTCATCGCCGGAAGAAGTGGAAGAGTTGTGGCAGGAAGCCTGGAGTGAGACAGGTAATGAAGAACGGTATGAAGAGCTAACCTGGCAGGATTTATTAAAATTAGATGCCAAAAATAGAGGTAATGGTACAAAAGTAATTAGTCATCACATATGGAGATGGGCAGCTGCCGCGGCGGTTGTGATCGGAATAACTTTTATGGTCAAATGGTGGTCCAAGGGTGAAGACTTTATGATATTCGAGACCGGGAATGGCGAGAATATAGAATTTGTACTGGACGATGGCACACATATCAATCTGAATGCTAATTCCAGGTTGGTGTGGAATAACCGCTGGGAGCAGGAAGGAATCCGATCGGTGACCCTGGAGGGAGAGGCGTACTTTGATGTAGCCCACATCAACCTCGAAACCAGTGGAGGTAAAAGCAACGGGGATGAAGTTCCATTAGCTCTTCCATTTGAAGTCACTACGTCCGATCTTACGATCCGGGTACTGGGTACATCATTCAATGCCATCCAACGTCGAGGCAAGACCGAAGTGTTTCTGGAGGAAGGAAAAGTAGAATTGGCTTTACACGGAAAGACTAAGAACAATATTCGAAATACCGGAGAGGCACATGAGAAAAAGGATGAGACGAAACCGATTAAAAATACTGTGATAGAGTCAGATCCGGAATCCAGAATAGTGCAAATGGTGCCTGGTGAATGGGTGAGTTACTCTTCTGTACAGGATGAATTGATTCAAAAAACAATTGATAAGATAGAACCTCTGACCGAGTGGAAGGATGGAACATTATCATATCAGGATGTGGAATTTCGATTTATGCTTCAAAATCTTGAAGATATATATGGAAAAACATTTAAGGTGAATGATTCTACACTCCTGGAACGGCGGGTCAAAATTGGCGTACCATATGAGGATTGGGAGACGGTGAAGGATATGATGGGTTGGATGCTGGATATAGAGGTGGTGGAATTGGAGAATAATCAGATCAGGATAGAAAAAAGGAAAGAGAACTAGACATGGTAACCATAATTTGATCCTTGTTTGGCAGAACGAAAGATCAGATTGTACGTGCTAATTCTCTTTCCAACTCAATAATTAATTAACGATTAATGGCTAATTAGATCATGAAGGTACAAAGTTTTTCCAGAATTTGTCAAAAATCATGCATGCTAAAGTGGGTATTGATTTTGACGTTATTCTATATGCCAGAGGCATATGCCACATCGCTGGATTTACAGGAGAAGATCGGTCTTGAGGAAGCATTTCTCCGAATCAGTGAAAAGTATCATGTATATTTCAACTATGACCGTTCCATTACCTCAGACATTGAGGTGGATTACAGGGATGAAGGCCATCAGACACTCGATGAGGCACTTGCTTACGTCCTGAAAGATACCGATCTGGGATATCGTGTTTATGATAACCGATACGTAGTAGTCTTCCAAAACAATGACGAGGGGATCGAATCCCTCAAGAGTATGATCGGGCATATGCAGGGCCTCGTTAAGGAAAAAGAAAAGAATAAACGACGTCAGGAGACGACTGTGCTTCCCCCATTGAATACCAGATCCGGGGCGGAATTGTTAAACAAGCGGATTGTTTTTAACGTTTCGGGCATCGTAACCGATCAGGATGGGGAACCTCTGATAGGGGTTAACATTCAGGTCAAAGGAACGAATAAGGGGGCCTCTACCGATTTTGAAGGGCGATTCTCTATTGAAGATATCGATGAAAATGCCATCCTGGTAGTATCCTATATCGGTTACGAGACTCAGGAAGTGATGGTGGCTGGCAATACCACCCTTTCCATTACCTTGTTAAGTGATTCCCAACTTCTGGATGAAGTGGTTGTGGTGGGATATGG
>CBFGVZ010000178.1:0-7409 GCA_965652315.1 uncultured Saprospiraceae bacterium
GAGTAAGTGGTTTTTTTGTGAAATTCAAAATACATTGGTTGAAGATTCCGCTGGTTTTTGTTGGGTATGGGTCGGCACCCATCCACCGATTTTAAATATTACTATTAGCGGGTTCTTAAAGTCTGTCGGTTGACCACTTTCCCAATTTACCATCATGAACTTACTATCTCATGCACCAGACACTAATATTGAACACCCATCGGCAAGGAAGTTGTTCCGAACCAAATATTGCGCCTTTTTTTATCTTCTGCTGATCAGATTATGCGCATCCAATTCTTCCAATGCCTTTTTCCAATTTCCTCCCGCGCCCCAGAGATAATACGTGAAATACATATTCGTTTTTTGCACGATGGGAGTCCAGGGCTGAAACTCTACGTAATAATGTGGTGCCTCGGGGTTTTTGGGGTGGTTCATCCACATATGCAGAAATATAGGCTGGTTCACCGGGAACGCCCCGATAAAAGAAATGTCCGCCTGCGTATCGTATCCGGCATTCCAGCCTTCAGTAACATCAATCGCCTGTCCATAGTAATCCTCCATGCGCATCCGGTATTCCTTCAGGCCTTCCCTGACTGGCACTATAAAAACATCCTCGGTACCATGACTTTCTCCCAGTTCCAGGATCGGTTGGGGTCCTATGACATTGGCATCCTCGTCGTGAAACGTCAACTTGTACCGAACTTCCACCAATGGTGAATTACCATATAGCGTAAAGATTTTCTTCAGCCGGTTACCGTAATATTCCGTTTCCATGGCCACCTGAACATAATCTCCCGTTCCCTTTATGATACGAGCATCGTACACCTGGTGGGTTTCCATGCTGCCCTGTCCGAGAAAATCTTCAAATCCACCGTACGGATAATACCCGCGCATCCGATATGGCTTATTGTGGTTGTAAGTTTTTTCCGGCCACGCTTTGAACAGGACATTACTGTAATCCCGACTCTTGATCTTGTATTCAATAATCCGAGCCCCCGTACGGAGCAGGGTAATTTCCACCGAATCATTTTCCATCCGGTATTCCGGAATGCCGTCCGAATTCAGGTCCACTTCATATGCGTACACCGAACCGACAGCCGGGCCGACACCCAACTGACTTTCAGCCTGTGTCCCCAATGCACTTACCACGACCCGGTATTTACCCGGGTCTAATTCAAGGTTAAAAACCTCCTCCCGGAACGATAGGGGTTTGACCGTGATTTGTTTCGTTACACTATTCACCGGTTCCTGGTCAATACCCGCTTCATACACCGAAACCTCAACCGGAACAGTAGATTTTTCGCCAAAATTGTGAATAGTCACTGGGAAATCAATCGCTGACTCGTTCGCATAAAGCAATTGGTGAATCGAAATGGCCGGGGGCAGGTCCAGTTTGGTCAGGGATCTCACCTCCACATTCTCACCTAAAAAGGTCACAGCCACCGGATTTGTACGGCCCATAGCCTGAGCAGTCACTCCGAGCGGTATGGTAAATTGTCGGGATTGCCCGGGGGCGATTACGATATTTTCCGGCGAATCTCCAGGGTGAACTGCCGGATCTACTTCAATCAACAATTCCCCGGAAACTTCCTCCGAACCATAGTTTTTGATATTCACTTCCAACTGATAGTCCTCCACCCGGACTTCCAGATCGATCCGGTCCCCAAAATAATCCTCCAGGAACTCCCGGTCCAGATACAAAAGGCTCAGCACATCCCGGAATTCCGCCGGACCCATGAATTCTGCTCCTTCCGAAATCGCCACCGCCCGTCGGTTCATGATGGCGCCCCACACCACCTCACGATTAACCGGTTGGCTCTTTTCGGTAAATAATACCATCGAAGAAGTCAGTCCTCCACTGAGGTAGCCGGTGTGATGGATAAATGGTACTTCGTCATGGTAGATTTGCATTTTATTTCCAGGATGGCTGATGTAACCATCGTATTCATAAAGCTCCGAACCCGGATCGTAGACCGGATGAAATGCGTACCCGTTTTTACTGTGGGCGTAATCAATCCAGGATTGGCGGGTTTTCATATCCTGTACCTGCAAACCCTCGTAATCATCACATCCGTATATCGGAGAAAAACCGACATCCACATAAACCGGCAGGTTGACCTCCTTTACCCAGTTTTCGAGTTCTTCCTTTGCCAGAAAATCCATATATCCATCGAATATAAACCAGGTATTTCCCTCATTCAGCCCTTTGCCGATGATATCCAGGGGATGCCCTGGCTGTATCGTCACACTTTTCAGTAAACTTGCAGCGCCAAAATACCCTTTCCTCAGATCGTATTCCAGCATTGTTTCCTCCGCCTGTCGGACGAGATCGATGAATTGATGTATCTCCTCCGGATCATCCGACAATACCACATGCAAATCATGTGTGCCATTCGTCAGATGAAATGCCTTAATAACGTTGAGATCAGTTGCGTTGAACTGGTGACTATTAACCCGCTTCGTCCATTCAAATACCGAAGCAGACATTCCCTCCAGTTCTTTTCCCAAAACTGATGAAGCCTGTACCGTGACCAGCACATTCCACTGTTCCAGGCCTTTCTTTAGTTCAGCAATCTCTGGTTGTTCCATGACGGTATATTCCTGCGACAATAAACGGGACACAAATCCTTCCTCTATCAGCAGTCCCGGAAACCCAAGGTCTTCCGCAACATCAATTTTGCTCTGCAGCAAATTCAAATAGATATCTGGTGTGGTCATTTTGAATAAGTTGCCGTACCGGTACCACTTTTCATAGGTATCATGCCAATAATTGGTATAGCCGTGAAAAATTTCGCTGTTTTCAATGATTTCCGGATGTGAATACCCTGATGGCACACTAACAAACTCTTTGATGGAATTTTGCGCCTCTATCTGGGAAGAAACAGCAAATAAAGCCAGGAACAAGCCAAATCTAACATATCGTATTTTCATCTTATTGGGTTTTAATGGCAGTTATAAAATTGTACATCCCTTAAATATAGAATCGGTAATTCGGCCAGTGTGCAGGTCGGGCGGGAGCGTTGCCGAGTCGAAGCATATTTTACCACTCCTGGCTATCATATTCCATTTGTAATTACCGCAATATCAGGAAAATACAAAATTGATTTATCCTGATATATGGGCTCAGCAATTCCACCTCCGCACATGCTACGCACCGACTTACCAATCCCACGATTTCTATTTATCCCAGGGGCTTTCCCCACCACTCATGATTTCATCGATGGTTTCCGACACCCGATCATCCACTTCCTCCACCAATCTCACCTTCAACGGGGAGGTCAGTTTTTTCTGCCATTTTTCCACCAGGGCATAGGGAGTCGCTGTATTTTCATCCAAAGCATCATACGTGATGAAGGCCCATTTTTCAGAAAAGGTATTCCCTGCCATCGCCGGAATGACCTGTTGATGATTCGCAGACACATAACTGAGGGACAAAGCACGGGCCCAATACACCCATGGACCGATTGTCACATAAAAAGACGGATTGAGCAATCGGGGCACATTTTCAATACCGCTGTTATGATAACCTAGTTGAATCCCGGCAAAACCGATTCCGGTTTCACTATTATAGAAGGTAATCCACGGCAGGTCATCCGCCATCCGGAGCTCAGTCAACGTCGGTAATGCGTGCAGATCATAGGTCAGCACAGAATCCCGGTAGGCGTCGTACCAGGCTACCCGGTCTAGTAAATCTTTATCGAAAACCATTTCACCGTTGCGGAGGGCCAGGGTCTGGATGGTTTCTTTCATGCGCATGCTAGAGGCAAAGGTGAAATAAGGTACTGAAGCATAAAAACGATACGTAGTCGATGCTTCTACCCCCCAATACTCATTCATCGTACCCCAGGTATGCAGTTCAAATTTGACGGGACCGGAAAAGGACCGCTGGTACGGAGCTGTCCAGTCAGAGGTATGATCCCAGGGCGTCGGTGGCGAATAGATATCCGGGTTCCATTGTATCGCACCATTGGTTTCCTTGCCGTGAAACAACGGGCTGTCAGGGAGAGAACCCAAAGTGATATCCATGAGTGCTCCGGATTTTGGATCCAGCCTGGCAGAAAAAAATTCATTGGTGATGGTCGTACCAACGCTGTCATTCCCGGAAATTACGAGATCCGTCTGATAAACTTTCTCACGGGCATTCGGATTGTTGTAATATACCAGATATACCCGGCTGGTATGCGCCGGGACATCAGCCAGGAAGGTCAGCCGCGCTGTAGTCGTCGGATGCCAGTACGGGACCTTTTCATCCGTACCACTATCCTGGTGTGAATCAGGATCATCCACTTCCGAATAAATCATAATATCATAGACCTGGCTGGGGATTTCGGTCAGTTCGTGCGTTGCCGGATCAAATGCTGCCACCCGGACATCGTTTTTAAGATTCTTTGACTCGTCGATATAAAATGGCAGTAAAACCTCCACCGGTTCGCCGATCCGGTCAAATCCCGCGGTTTCGCTGACCACTACGGACTTATAGTTTTTCCAGGCCCGGTCAAACATAGGAGCATCCCGGGGTGATACAAGCGATCGGGAGGATGTGACAAAACGATCCTGGTCGGATTTATCTTCCTGGTTTTTAAGTCTTACTTCAACCTCCACATCGTATTCCATTCCTGGCTCCCACCAATACCAGGCCACCAGTACGATTTCCTTGTATTTCTTGTTGTTTTCGGATAGTGCGTAAGCCGAGGGCGGGCGGTGTGCGATGGCGGGATGGTTGAAATTCATGGTGGCGTATTCCGATTTTGCCATCAGTTCTGAAAACCGGAGTTTTTTGCCGTTCACGTGAATCTCAGAATCCACGTATGTTTCATAAGGGAGACTAACCTCCAGGGTCAGATGGTAATATGGGAATGTCGGATTGGGAAAATCGAATCGTGCGGAGTTGATGTCCACGTTTTGAGCAGAAGTCCATGCCAGGCTGCAAATGGAAGCAATCAGCAAAAAAGCGGTCTTGAATGAAAGAAGAAAATTCATGAGTTGAATATAATAATTTTTGAGGAATGGTGGCAAACTTGTTTCTGCCCCGGTATCCAAATAATGGATGGTGCCCTCAATGTTGATTGACCCATGAATACCTCATAGTCCTACCCGCCAGGCGGTCTGTCCACAATCCATTTTATTCAAATTGAGACGGATCCACAATCGTTGCAGCAATATATCTGTATGGTGCTGCTCCTGTCTGCAATGCATTGTTCCAGTAGTACACTACTACGAGCTTGCCATCAGGCCGTTGGACCATCCGGGGGTAACCCACATCTTTGGTAGCCCCATCCCCACTCCGGAGCGTAATTTCGTTGCTCCAGGATTGGCCCTGGTCCTCACTAAATTTCAGGTGAACCCTGGAACCGTAATCGCTTCGGTAAATATATGCCAGGGCAAGGCGGCCATCCGCCATCCTTACCAGAGCAGGGGGTGAGCCTCCATTCCCTGTATCAAACACGGGATTGGACTCTTCCTGCCAGGATTGACCATTGTCTGTCGAACGAAAGGCTTTCAGGAAATCGCGTCGGGGCATAAGTTCGCGGCTGCGCATGACGGTAAAAAGTTCGGTGGGCGTAAGTCGAATGGTGGAGGGCATGATGTCAAAACCCTCCGGTTCCTCCCCAATCCAGGAAACTACCTCCCAGGTCAATCCGCCATCGCTGGTCTGAGTATAAATCACCCGACCTTCCCGACCGTTTTCTTTCGCTGCATTCATAAAAGCACTCAGGGTCTGGGGGCCTTCCACGATATAATCGGTTCGGGTTCCGATGCCATTCGTGTTCAAATCCGGAAAGGCAAAAGGGCCGATCCATTGTTTTCCGCGATCCATCGAATAATAAAACGTTGAAGGTCCGTTGTGATAATTGTTCCGCATAAAAGTAATAGCGAATCCCGGATCGGTGAAATCCGGAATGGGCCGGGTCAGTTTTTCTGGTGTTTCGGCAAGATCTTCCGGTATGCTGTGGTCATACGCGAATCCGGTCTGACCGCGGTCATAGGCATCCTCGATGGACCAGCTTTCACCACCATCGGTACTACGGGCATATTTATTCCGGGCGGTTTCACGGTCATAAGTATGAAAACCATCTGTCTCCCGATGTGCAGCTTCCACGAAGCCCACCAGAATTTCATCTCCCCAGATCCAGATTCCATTGTTTGCAGGCCAGCCCGCAAAACGGCCTTCTTTATAATAGACTTTCTGATGGCGAATGGCTTCGGAACCATCATTTATATTACCACTCGCTTTTCCCGTCCAGGCACAGGAACTGATTAATATAGCACAAACGGCAGGCACAATACCATAAACCAGATTCTTTTTGGTGTCATTCATACTGTCAATCTTGATCTTTTCAATTTTATGTAAGACCGGTAAAGATCGGAAATATACCGGAAAAATATACGGGATATTGTTCAACCCTGGCCAGATACGGCCTCTTTGTGCCCGACTCGGTGTGAATATAGGTCGAGGAACTGGTCTGACAGGATGGAATGGTATCCTGATTTCCAACTCTGAAGGAGTTGAATATAAAACTGCATAATTTCATTCCTTAACGGTAAGAGGCCTGCCATTTGATCAAAGATTTAATACCTATTGCACCGTATATCCACCATCGATGACCAAAGACTGGCCCGTGATTCCTCCTGCCAGATCACCGGTCAGATACCACACCAATTCCGCCACCTCTTCGATGGCAATCAGCCTTTTCTGTGGGACAAGCGGAAAAATCACCTCCTCAAGCACCCGTTCTTCGGCTATTTTCCGGGTCAGCGCGATATCCTTTAGTTGTCCCCGGACCAGATCGGTGTCAATATAACCGGGACATACCGCATTGACCGTGATGCCAAATTCCGCACCTTCCAGGGCAGTGACCTTAGTCAGACCCAGCAGACCGTGTTTTGCACTGTTGTAGGCAGATTTGCCGGCAAATCCTATCAGGCCATTGATCGAAGAGATATTGATGATCCGACCCCAGCGCTGATTTTTCATATAAGGAAAGGCGTATTTTGTGGTCAGAAAAGCCCCCGTCAGCATGACATTGATCAGCAGTTGAAAGCGGCCCGGCGGAAAATCTTCGACGAGGGCGACGTATTGCAGGCCGGCATTATTGATCAGGATATCCAGTCTGCCGTACTCCCCAATCACGGATTGGATGCAGGATTCCACATTTTTCTGGTCGGTGACGTCGCAGATTTGACCAGTGATGTGCATTTCTTCCTTAATGGCCTGATCCAGCCTGTCCTGCAGTGTATCTCCATCAGCATCCAGGATCACGATCTGATGCCCAGCCCTGGCCAATCGATTGGCGATCCCCCAGCCGATCCCGCGGGCAGCTCCGGTGACTACGACTATTTTTTTAGATGCGGCATTCATTACTTTATATTTTGCAAAAGACGTTTTATTTTCAGATTGATATAATATCCAGATCCAGGTGCAATGCAAT
>CBFGVZ010000179.1:0-7405 GCA_965652315.1 uncultured Saprospiraceae bacterium
ATGGCATTTTGAGTATAATGTTTGTTCATTGTTTTCGCCCATTGTACGATTTTTATATATTGACCAATTGCTCCTTCGGTACTCAAAAAGAAATCATCGGGAAGGTTTGCCTGGCACCAAATTTTCAACTCATCCTCATGAGATGATTTCTCGTAAATTTCCTTTCTGACTTTGTCAATGCTTCTGATTTTCTTATGCCTTGCTAATTCTGAAATTTTATGCCAAAAGCTTTCAACCACATCCAGTGGATAATATGCCCGGTGGGCCTGAATGAAAAAATTGCTATCCACCAAATACAAACTCATGTCTGAAACAGGTATTCATTCATAAATTTATCATAGGTATCTCCTTTTAGTGTAGTGAGTTTATATGCATCCCGATACAATAAACTATTTTCTTTTACAGCAGTATTTACAAATCCGGCAAATCTAAGACTGATTCTTTTTTTTGCGGTAGCGTAAAAATCCCCTCCAGAGGTTTTTTTATCCTCTTTATTCTTTCTCCAATTTTCCATATATGCGTAATAAAATCGAAAAAAATCAGATTTGGTAATTAAAGACAAATCCATAAGCCTTCTTGCAATTACAATCTGACTTACTTTAAATATCTTTCCCAGATACTTAAAGTCTTTATTTTCCTTCCATTTTTCAATTAAAAAATTTGCTGGCACTAAAAACTCCGCTGCAATCTTATCACATAATATCTCAATAGGATGATTTGCTGGCATCATTTTTCTATGATCAAAGCCCGCTGTTTCACCAATCCACACATGTGCAAGTTCATGTATCAAGGTGAAAAGTTGAGCGGCCCTGGCATCTGATGCATTAATAAATAAAAAGGGTGCTTTTTTATTTACCAAAACAAAGCCGCGACAATCCTGCGGATCGATTTTCCTTTTTGTGTTATTTCCTACGATTCCATTGAATGTAACTATGATTCCTATTTCCTCTATTTGGATTGTCAGATAATTCAACGTCTCCTCCCATGTATTAAATTTACTTGCCCAATTGTTTGATAAACCAAGGACTTGCCTAATATCCTGAACAATTGTTTGATAGGGTGTGTCCACATCGAATTTTCCGACGAAATCTAAGTCGTCATAATCTGCTTCATTCAAATAGTCCACTAACCAGGACTGTCGTTCTTGAAGAATCTGGATAGTATGAAGGACATTGAGGGATATACTATCAGCCTTTGGACTGGTTGATCCGGATCTGAAAAATGGGATTGGAATTTCTTCATGTGGTGGTTCGTCAAAGAACATATACCCAAAAGGTACATGTACTTTTTGGGTAAATCTCTCAAGTTGCTTGATAGTGGGCCATTTTTGCCCATTAGCCCATTCTTTTACGTTGGGATTTGCAGAATAATATTCATCCAGATCATATCCAGCTCTTTGAATAGCCCATTCAATGACCTCTTTTTTAATATTTTGTATTCTGTTAGACACCATGTATATATAGAAAAGTTTCAAATCTCCTCCAAAGTTCACTTTATCCTTCACAATTCCGTCAAATTGGATAAAGAACCAGAAGTTTTTGAAGAGTATGTTCAAGTTCTGCCCTGGTCAATTACGGTATATTTAGAAGTCATGTAATCCGTAATTTGCCCATCCAAGGGGTCATGACCCCTTGGATCAATCATACCCCAGCAACGAATTCAGCCAGCGTTCCATTTCCGTAACTTCCATGCCTTTCATCGCCGCGTAGTCTACTACCTGATCCTTGTCAATTTTACCCACTCCGAAATACCGGGATTCCGGATGCGCAAAATACCAGCCCGAAACCGCCGCCGCTGGATACATCGCAAAGGAATCGGTCAGTTTGATACAGGTATTCGTGGTAGCGTCGAGTAAGCGGAACAACTTTTCTTTCTCCGTATGATCGGGACAGGCCGGATAACCGGGCGCCGGACGTATGCCCTGGTATTCCTCCCGGATGAGCTGCTCGTTGTCGAGATTTTCATGAGGCTGGTATCCCCAGTAACAAGTCCGCACCCGATGGTGCATCATTTCGGCGAGGGCTTCCGCGCATCGGTCAGCCATAGCCTTGAGGATAATGCTGTTGTAATCATCCTGGGCATCGATGTAACGTTGTACATGCGGTTCGATGCCGAGTCCGGCTGTGACAGCAAATCCACCGATGTAATCTATTTTACCGGAATCCCGGGGAGCGATAAAATCTGCCAGACTCAGATTGGGAATTCCCTTTGCACGTTTGACCTGCTGACGGAGAAATACCAGCTCTTCTCTGACCGTTTTTCCATCTTCTTCGTATACAAAGACCTTATCCCCTTCGCTCTGGGCAGGGAAAAAACCAATAACGGCATTGGCGGAGAGCCATTTTTCTGTGATGATACGATCCAGCATCCCGAGGGCATCATTGTACACTTTCCGGGCTTCATCCCCTACGAACTCATCTTCAAATATCTCCGGAAACTTTCCTTTGAGCTGCCAGCTCTGGAAATACGGCGTCCAGTCAATATATTCGCGGATCTCCTGGTAATCGATTTCCTTAAAAACCTGAATGCCCAGTTTCTGCGGTCGTACTGGAGTATAATCCTGCCAGTCGAGCTTCAGATGATTTTCCCGTGCCTGTTCTATGGTAACGAATCGTTTTTTGCCCGTATTCTTTCTGCGTTCACGGATCGCAGCATATTCCTCCCGAATACCCTCCACAAAAGTCTTCCGTGATTCTTCGCTTCCGCCGATAAGCGATGATACGGTGGACACACTTTTGGAAGCGTCCAGGACGTGAACTACCGGTGGGTCGTAATGCGGCTCTATTTTGATCGCGGTATGGATTTTCGAGGTGGTAGCACCACCGATCAGCAGGGGAAGTTTGAAATCCTGTCGTGCCATTTCCTTGGCCACATGCACCATCTCATCCAGCGAAGGTGTGATCAATCCACTAAGCCCGATGGCGTCCACCTTTTCTTCGATAGCCTTAGCCAGAATCTTTTCCGCCGGCACCATCACACCCATATCGATGATTTTGTAGTTGTTACAAGCCAGAACCACCCCTACAATATTCTTGCCTATGTCGTGCACATCCCCTTTCACAGTAGCCAGCAGGATCTTTCCCGCTTCCCGGTCCGTATCGGATTTCTCCTCCTCCAAAAAAGGGGTGAGATAATTGACGGCCATTTTCATCACGCGGGCGCTTTTCACCACCTGCGGCAAAAACATTTTTCCTGCACCAAACAAATCACCGACCACGCTCATGCCATTCATCAGCGGTTCCTCGATAACCACCAATGGAGAGTTGTATTTAAGCCGCGCTTCCTCTGTGTCCTCTATGATAAATTCCGTGATGCCTTTGACCATGGAATATTCCAGTCTCTTTTCGATCGAATTGTCCCGCCAGGTCAGATCACGTTCCACCTTTTTCCCTTTGCTCTGCACTTTTTCTGCATAATCCACCAGTTGCTGAGTTGCATCCGGGTGGCGGTTGAACAACACATCCTCGATCAATGTTAGCATATGTTCCGGTATATCGGCGTACACCTCCATCATACCTGCATTGACTATACCCATATCCATACCAGCCCGGACCGCATGATAGAGGAATGAAGCATGCATCGCTTCCCGCACCGGATTGTTCCCCCGGAAAGAAAACGAAAGGTTGCTGACTCCGCCACTGATCTTGCACAACGGGAACAATTCCTTAAGTTTTTTAACCGCTTTGATAAACTCCACGGCATAATTGTTGTGTTCTTCAAGACCGGTGGCTATGGCAAATATATTGGGGTCAAAAATGATATCCTGGGGCAGGAAACCAATCTGATCGACCAGAATGTGGTATGCTCTGGAGCATATCTCCACCCGTCGTTCTGCGGTCTCAGCCTGTCCTTCCTCATCAAAGGCCATCACGACAGCAGCAGCACCGTATTTACGGACCTTTCGCGCCTGTTTGATAAATTCCGCTTCGCCTTCTTTCAACGAAATTGAATTGACGATACATTTCCCCTGTACACACTTTAATCCCGCTTCGATGACGGAAAATTTGGACGAATCGACCATGATGGGTAACCGGGCAATATCGGGCTCCGACATGACCATATTCAGAAAGTTGCGCATCTCTTCTTCGGAGTTGAGCAGACCTTCATCCATATTGACGTCGATGATTTGAGCACCCCCTTCCACCTGTTGGCGGGCTACTTCGAGTGCTTCTTCATATTTTCTTTGTTTGATTAGTCGTTCAAACCGTTTCGAACCGGTCACGTTGGTTCGCTCACCAATATTGATAAAATTGGACTCGGGTCGAACGATCAGAGCTTCCAGGCCACTGTACTGACTATAAGGTTCCCGGACTTCCGGTTGCCTCGGTTTCAGGTCTTTCACCGCATCAGCTATTGCCCGGATATGATCGGGCGTAGTGCCGCAGCACCCTCCCACGATATTTACAAAATGACTCTCCGCAAAATCCCGGATATAATCCCGCATTTCTTCTGGATCCTGATCGTACTCCCCCATTTCATTGGGTAGGCCGGCATTGGGATAGGCGCTGATATAGGTATCGGAAATGCTGGCCAGATTCTGAAGGTAAGGTCGCATTTCTTTGGCGCCCAAGGCACAATTGAGTCCGACAGCCACCGGTCTGGCGTGCGCGATGGATATCCAGAAGGCTTCCACGGTTTGCCCGGAAAGGATGCGTCCACTGTTGTCGGTGATCGTTCCACTGATAATGAGTGGTATGTGTTTGTCGATTTCTTCCTCCAGCTCCAGAATAGCCTGAATAGCCGCTTTGGTATTGAGCGTATCGGTAACCGTTTCCAGAATAAATAGATCTACCCCGCCCTGTTCCAGGGCTGTAGCCTGTTCCTTGTATATTTTATATAAGGTATCGTAGTCTATGGCCCGGTATTCGGGGCGGTTGACATCAGGTGAAAGGGAGGCCGTTTTGGTAGTGGGTCCCAGTGCTCCCCCGACGAACCGGATGGATCCGGGATGCTGCTTCATGTACCTGTCCGCTGCCTGCCGGGCTGCCCTCGCTCCTTCGATATTGATCCGGTCAACGATGTGCTCCATAGCATAATCGGCCTGAGAGACCGCATTCCCATTGAACGTATTGGTTTCAATGATGTCAGCTCCTGCTTCGAGGTATTTATAATGTATGGTCTCGATAATGTCCGGCCGTGTAATGTTCAACAATTCGTTGTTCCCCTTCACATCCACGGGATGATCCCGGAAATCGGTGCCCCGGAAATCCTCTTCAGTCAGTCGATAATCCTGGATCAGGGTCCCCATTGCTCCATCCAGTATCAGGATTCGTTCTTCCAGTAAATCGCGTAATTTTTGTTCCATATTAAAAGATTGACATTCCCGTTCGGGGCGAATTTAGCCTAAAACCAACACTACCCCATATGTTTTTGTTGTTATCTTCCCGCCGAATTCCCAGATTCAGGTCCAGGAAAGCACCTTGCCAGGGCATAAAAGTGATGCCACCCTGCAATCCTGTTACGGTAACCTGCTGACCCTGAAGAGTACGTACGCCGTAATCCATTACTCTCGTACCAGAAGGTAAACGGATATCGGAACCATAATTCAGGCCATCTATATTGAGACCTTGTTTATGATGATAAATTAATCCGAAAATCTGCCACTTTCGATGTGGCGAATAATCCAGCCGGGCAATGTATTCCCTGAAATTGGAGCCCAGCGGATGGGCCAATGGTGAATTGTAATGGGTATAAGATGCCAGTGAATCCCGATGAGAGTACATATAAGGCCGGACCGTATTGTATTCCACGGTTCCGTTCATATTCTCGATCCCAGCTACATCGTATATCGTCGCCCCGAGCTGAAGTCCCCATTTGTTGGCCCACCAGTGGTTCCCTCCGAACAATTCCGACGACCTGAATTCATCCAGGATAAACTGACTGTATAGGTCCAATCGCTGGAAAAGGGTGGTTTTTAAATCCAGACCCAAAAGAATATTATCCGGACTGCCAATCGCCCGTTCCACCGTCCGGAAAAAAATCACCGGAAGTAAATAATGCCATTCCAATTGTTGATCCCGATTGAAAACCACCGATTCAAATAAACCCAGATGCGTCTGTTCCCACAATTTGAATTGTAGTAGATGGGTCGCCATAAATTTCTTAGGCAACAAATGGTCTCCCCGGACCTGTCGGGCACTCAGGCCGGACAATTCGGCTATTTTAAACCGGTACCGCAATTTCCAGATCTGAAGATTGAAGTCCAGGTGGAGGTAATTTCCCCCAAAATCGGACAAAAGCAACGATTGAATGCCATTCCCAATGAAATCACGACCATATCCAAACCGTGCGAACGCATATTTTCCGATGGGAAGGGTGAGATGTGCCTCCCCGTTCAGCACATCCAGGCCGCGCAAATTGAAAAGCCGTACATTGGAAAAAAAGGTAAATCCTGGGGTGGACCCGTACGTATTGGTGTAATTTGTGATATGTTGTGGCCGGGAAAATTGTAGATCTTCGATTTTGGTATCGATGAAAATTTTATTTTCAATCCCCATGCGCAGGGTCAGTCCTTTGCGATTTTCATAAATGTGGGAATATCCATCATTTTGACCGCCATATTTCCAATGTAGTATTGGGTTTGCTGTGAGAAAAAAGTCCTTTTTACGGACGAATATCATCTGTCCCGGATAGGGATAAAATGTGTTGAGCCAGGGATTGTTTTTCCTCGGTTGCCACAAATCCGGATGGGGCAGATCAGCGTGAAGATATTCTTCCAAAAAAGCCGTGTCAGTAAACCATTCCGGTAAACTATTGACCAGGTAGCGAACCACATCCAGATCCCTGTCAGACATTTCCCCGAAGGGAAGATTCACCACAAAACGGGCCATTTCACTTCGACTCATGGTGTGAAGCGATGGGAACAAATGAGCTTCTCCGGGGTATTTAGCCTGTAGGCGTTCCAGTTGTTCATACAGATGTGCATCGAGTCGGATGGGGTTGTCCTGTGACCACGAGGTCTTCCAGATCAACCCAAAGAGGATAAGACAAATGATTCTGAATCCGATCATACGGTGAATTTCAACAGTTTTTCCCTGATGTCCTGTATAAACTCATCCGATCTGCCCAAAAATTGTACTTCGATAGGTAAAATATATACATCGATGCCCTTTGATCTGAAATAATGGAGGTGCGGAACGAGGCGGACCAGGTCCTTCTCCGTCGTCAGAAAGACCTTTTTGACTTCCTCCATTTTTTCAAAAGAATCGATTACGGTAGCGATATCGTGCTTGGTAAAAGCATAGTGATCCGGGAATTTCCGATGGAAATAAACCAATTCCCGATCCATCAGAAACTGAACCAGCGAATCCGGATTTGCGATGCCTGTCATCAGAAATACGGCCTGATCACGAAGCAATATTCTTTCATCGGTGTGGAAAGCATTGTAGGCCGTATGGTATCTCAA
>CBFGVZ010000180.1:0-7372 GCA_965652315.1 uncultured Saprospiraceae bacterium
TTTATTTCACCCAATCCAGGCTATTCCCCAAAATGGTCTGATAAGCCTTCAGACCATGCGCCCTTTCATCGTGCCCCAGCGTGTTACACACAATTTTCGCGGTCGGATGGTTCACCGTCCACACCACCGGAAATTCTTCTCCGGATTGGAGTCCCCGACCGATGGCCAGAACTTCGATGTCAGCCTCTGGATCTTGTTCCCAACGGTATAATTCATCGACAATCCTAAATTTCAGGGGAACTCCATTCATGATCGGATGTTCCGGATTGACAACCTCCACTTCAAATTCCTGCAAAGCTTCATGCGATCGGGAGCCGCCACCAACCAGTTCCTTATTGTATTCTGGCCAGTCAGACCAGTTGTACCAGGTGCCCGGATGGTAGATCATCAGATTCATTTCACCACTATTGACCTGATTGAAGATCAGACTTTTGGTTTCGTGGTCAAATGGCTGGTTATTGGTCAGGAAAAAAACGTCTGCGGTAGGAAGCCAACTCCTTAAAGTCGGTAAGTCTTCTGTGTACAGTACAGTATTGGCTCCATCTTCACTGAGAATCTCCCCATCGACGATGCCAAAATATTTCTCAAAATCATGCGAACCGCCACCGCCCATGGCTGCCACTACCAGTGCATCTTTGTTTTCTGAAATGTAAGATCCTGGAGCGGTTACGATCAGTACCCCCTGCATCATCCGCCAATGGCCGGGAAAGGTACATACGTACGGGTATATGCCGGGGGTTTCCGGGAGGGTCACCACGATGGATCCATTTTCACCGGGTTCCAGCATCAGGGTCGAGCCCAAAACGTATTTGGATGCCGGCACATAATTCATTTCTGCTGCCCGGGGACTGGTGAGGAATTCATCTACTAATCCCCCGAATGCCTCCAATGTTCCTGGTTTAATAAGGACCACGTTGTGGGGCATCTGATCAGTGTTCTGGAGTACAATTTCAATGGTCTGCCCGGCTTCGGCATGAATCACTTTCTTATCATAGGCCATTTCCTGATTCACCGCTTTGAGAATAAAAGTTTTATCGGTTTTGATTCTGGCCATTTTTCCGATTCCTACATCGATGATCTGATCTCCGGTTTTATTCACGCAGTGAACAGCCACAGTATTCATTCCTTTTTGGAACGCTTCAGCTCCGTCATCGTCAAACTTGATATACCGGTAATTTGCATTGTAACCTGTTTCGGAATAAGCCAACTGACCATTTATATACACTTCATAATCCTCATCGTGAGCTATTTTTAGTACCGGATCATCCAGTAATTCACTGAGCGTAAAATCCACCCGCATCCAGATATCGCTCGTATTCCATTCTGTCTTGATATCGTCAATGCCTCCCGCTCCAAACCGGCCTGTGCCACGGTTCCATTCGTTGTCGTTAAATCCGGGATTATACCAATTGTCGCCCGGATCAGATGTGGTGTACCGCCAGGGTGTATTACCATCCGCTCCGGCAGGAAGAACCATTTCAACCATTTCCGGATCAACGTATTCTTCGTTTTCCGCCCTGAAATAGACCTTGATTGCAGCATTCAACCATTTGTCATCGAGGTTGTCCGATTCGTTGGCGACTTTGTCCATTTCGGCATACAATGCAGCCGTTTCAGGAAGTTGCCCCGCCTTCAATATGGCGGCCAGCCTGACCTGGGGGTCTTCATCGGTCAATAAACCCGACCGGGCCACCAAATCGCTGCTTTCCCTGGTCGATGGTAATATTTCCAATGCGGCTCTTTGTACAGTAAATGATTGGTGGGATAGTGCATTGTGAAGTGCATTGAGTGCCTTGGGATTGGCTTCGTTCAGGACATTCAGCCCTTCGAGGGTCCACAATGCATGAGCTGCTCCGTAGGCTGGTTGATCCTGATTGTCGATAGCGTTTTCCACCAATGCTATTAAGTCCGGCACCAGGGACGTTTTCATCCCCTCCACTATCAGACGTTGTGCGGTCGTACGCCAAAACATATTATCGCTGGACAATGCCGACAACAATGCCTGGTCATCCTCCGGATCCAGAGATTTGAATCCTGAATTACGGGATCGGTCATATTCTATGATGTATATCCTTCCGTGCTTGTAGTCACGCAATGGATTGATGTGGGCATTTCCTTCTCCTTTATCCGTATTCCACACCTGGTTGTCCATACCCCGGCTATCGGGATTGTGTTGGATAACCGGGTTGTACCAATCTGCCACCCAGATATTACCATCGGGACCAGTTTCGGCATACACCGGAGCTGTCCAGGCGTCAGTACTAGCGAAAATATTTCCTCCGTCCACCTCCTTATATCCGGCGCCATCCCGTTCGATCCGGGCGATATGCACCAGGTGACCGGTGGGTTCGCAAACATACATTTGGTGTTGATATTCCTTTGGGTAATTCCGGGCAGTATAAAAATTGGCACCTGAAGCGGCCGTATACCCTCCCCGTACATCCACCTGCTGGAGTGGGACGGTATCGACCGGGCTGATCTCGTAATGACCCTGGATAAAATCGGCGTTCATGGCCCAGGATGGCATTTTTTCCAGATAGTTATAGTGCTTCAAAGGTATACCCACATAGCAGGCGTGGTTGTTATTCGCTGTAGAGCCGAAGACTTCAAAATTTTCGTTGAAACCCAGACCCCATGTATTGTTGTTGAACTGTCCTACCGGTTCCAGAAAAGAACCGTTTTTGTCAAAGCGATACACCCCCATTTTAAAAGATACCGGTTGTCCGGCGAAGGTGTGTTCAAATCCGGAATATCCCACCGATCCCCAAATCTTATTATCTATTCCATATTTTAAATTGGATGGACCGGCGTGGGTGTCCCAGATTCCAAATCCGTCAAAAAGCACAGTGCTCTTATCCATTTTGTCGTCTCCATCCGAATCTTCTAAAAAAACCATATTGGGAGCCTGGGCTACTATTGCCCCGCCTTTGACCAGGGTGATTCCTGTGGTGAGGTGTTGTTCCGTGGCAAAATCGGTGAATTTATCAGCTACCCCGTCACCATCTGTATCTTCACAAATGGTGATGCGGTCGCCACCAACTTCGTTTTCCAGTTCGTGCGGATAATCCTGCGATTGAACCACCCAAAGCCGGCCCCGTTCATCCCAGGTAAAGGTGATGGGGTTGATGATTTCGGGTTCCGATGCAAACAACCGGACGCTGAACCCTTCGGGTAGCTGAATGTGCAACCGGGATTCTTCCGGACTGAGTGGATTCTGAATGCGTGGATTTTCGCCGCTATAAGTCAGTGGCGGTGGAGGTTGTTGATCTCCGGCACAGGAAGCCAATAGGAACAAACCGGAGAAAATAATCGCCCACATTCCGGTTCTTGAATGAAGTAGTGGAAATTTCATATGGTATTTTTTACTAATTTAAATTCAATTAATCTGGTTTCTGATGTAGTTCATTACCTCAAAAAATATGCTATACCGCCGATCCATTCCGGTAGTCAGAATAGGGTTGTTCCTGACTCCTGTCCAAGGTGCCTGCCATCCAGCCTTCCCGTGGTGATAAAACAGCCAGAAATTCAAGATCGCCCTGACCTCCATTGAAGGTAGCATGTACCACCCCGGCTTCGATATATACCGAATCACCCGCTTCCAATAGCTGAACTTCATTCTCGATCCATTGTTCGGCCTGGCCCTTTACCACGTACAAGATTTCATGCATATCCGGATGCTCATGGAAATCATGGCCATCCCCCTCTTTTACCACGACGGTTACCATAAATGAATCGGGTCGATCGTAGGTATCTGGATGGTAATGCCAGTAATGCTCCCGCCCGTGCACTTTTTCATACAAGAGATCCTCCTTTTTGACAAATTTCCATTTCTGTTTCATGCCGGTGATTACAGGGTGAGCGATTTAAATGTTTTGGTCAGATTGGTCAGCGATTCCTCCACACCCATTCGTTCGAGCGAGGATGCCCCCACAAATCCATGCAGACCCTCCGTCCGATCCAATACCGTTCGAACGTCCTCTGGAGTATTGATCGGACCCCCGTGCGCCAGGAAGAAAGTATCCGGATTGGACTGCCGGACAGCATCTACAATCCGTTGGGTTCGCTCAATGGCCTCATCCATGGAAGCCGTAGCATCCGTCACACCGATGGAGCCGCCCACCGTGGTACCTACGTGTGCGATGATCCCATCCGCCCCCGCATCGGCCATTTGTACCGCCTCTTCCGGTTTGGCCACATAGACGACAGAGAAAAGGTCCATTCGGGAAGCCAGGCGGATCATTTCTACTTCTTTTTGGAAACTCATCCCCGTTTCTTCCAGCACATTCCGGAAATGACCATCCACAATACTGTGCGTGGGGAAATTATTCACCCCGGAAAATCCCATATCCTTTACCTGGCCCAGAAAATGCCACATCCGGCGTCGCGGGTCGCTCCCGTGCACTCCGCAGAATACCGGTATTTCTTCTACTACCGGTAATACTTCAAACTCTCCGATTTCCATCGCCACCGCGTTGGCATCCCCGTAAGCCATCATACCTGCGGTAGATCCATGACCAGACATCCGAAAACGTCCGGAATTGTAAATGATAATAAAATCGGCGCCTCCCTTTTCGATAAATTTGGCACTAATACCAGTACCGGCCCCTGCACCGATAATGGCTTTGCCCGAGTCGATACTCGCCTGTAACCGGTCTCGTACTTCCTGTCTGGTATATGGGTTTCCAACCCCTGTCCATGGATTTGGCATATGTCAGTGTGATTTTTAAATTGGGTTATGAAATGTTATGGTGAATCAATTCTCCGGTCGATTCAACGAGCCGAAAATAACAACTTACGAGCTCCTGAGAAAATTTCAGATCATTTATATGCATATCCAGTTCGATATATTGAATCCATTCATTGTTCAGATGGGATCTGATGGACTGAAACAGTGCCTGGTTGGCCCTGGCATCATAAAAGTTGCTTCCTTCCCGATCAATAGCAGACAACCCCAACATTGGGATGACTACACATACAGGGACACGGGTTTTATTTATTTTCTGAGCCAGTAGGGCGCCTAATTGCACATTTTCCTCCTCATTCGTGCGCATCAGTATAACATCGGGAGACCATTGATAAAGATTGCGTCCTTTGTATTTTTCCGGTATCTGTTCGGCAAAAGTAAAATTGACCATATCCAGGCATCCTGGGACTACGACCTGAGGAATACCCATTGCCACTGCGCTTTCAAGCCTGCCAGGTCCGGCATCACACACCCCTCCGCATAAATAATCTGCCAACTCAGTGGTAGTGACATCGATCACTCCATCGAATAATCCTTCCCCGATGAGTGCTTCCATGGTGCGGCCGCCATTGCCAGTGGCATGAAAAGTAAACACTTCGCAATCTCTGGAATGAAGCATTTGTGTACACTGCTCCACACATGGGGTGGTATTGCCAAACATACTGATGGCAACTTTGTGTCCGATCTGGTGTTCCATTTTGCGATTTAAAAATTCTTGGGCCATACCTTTCAATGCGGCTGCAGACTGTAGGAGAATGGGTTGGATGATGGAGTTGAGATGGGCCACATCGACTATGGATGGAACCAGAATGACATCCTTAGTGCCCATTTGACCCGACAAATCTTTAGAGGCTAACGTGGAAATACAAATTTTGGGGATGCCGATCGGGATTTCCTGGAATGCCTTGAGGGTCATATAAGTTCCGCCACCGCCACCGGCACCAATAGCTCCTATTACTTGCCTGGTACGTACCAACTCAGAGCATATACGTGCTGCGCCGGTACTCATGACATCTACTGCCTGGTGTCGAACCTGGTTTTCGTGTAACCGCTGTATTGATTTTCCGCCCAGCGTAGCAACTATTTCCGATTCAAAATCGATTGTAAAATCTATATCAGACGAAAATGTTCCGGTGTTGATCGCGATCATATCCCAAAGATCAGACTTCAATCGTTTATATAAGTACGAGAATATATCCCCTTTAGTGTCAAAGGTTCCGATTAGAATTATTACAGGTTTTTTCATAAAAAACGCGACATTACTGGTTCATCCCGGAAAGAAATCACAGTATGGCATGCGACCACCCGGAAAATATAAATATAGAACAAATACAGAAACCTGGTGATAAATGACAAATCTACTTTCGTTGGTGTCGTGGCTCCCACTCCCCAGGCTTTATCGGAGCTGGTCTCTGACATCCTGAATAACTTCGGATCTCAGATCAACTCGAACTACCCGGGTACTTCGACTTCCTCAAAGTCTCCAACTCACCTGGGTTCTCCGGCTTCTTTGGCGTTTCCAGAGGCTCAGCATGTTTACTGCCCAATTAGATTTCACCCTTCCGACGGAATCGGCAACTCAACCCCTTCCGCTACCGGCACCCCAAGGTTTGGACTGCCGTCCGGATTCCAGGTGATTTTCTGCATCCGGGGCGAGCGTTTCCCCCCACAACCGTCGCCGGGATTGGTGTTGGCGTGATAAAGTATCCAGTCTTCCGTTCCATCAGGTGATTTGAAGAAGGAATTGTGGCCGGGGGCATACACGTTGTTCTCCAGGGATTGCTTGAAAATGGGTTTGGGGGACTTGGTCCAGGCGGCGGGGTCCATCATATTGGTACCGTCGAAGGTAAGGAGACCGAGGCAGTAAAATTCGGACCAACAGGCGCTGGCGGAATACACGATAAATACGTGATCCCCGTTCTGCAAAAACTGCGGGCCTTCGTTGACATCTAGATGCGGTGTAACCGGATCATTGGTCAGGTCGCCCTGCTTCTCCCAGGGATACATAGGCGCTGACAACATCACCCGGTTGCCCCGGATCGTCCAGGGGTTTTCCATTTCGGCGATATAAATGTCCTGCCGACCGTTCGAATCTCCGGCCCACCCGGACCAGATCATATACATTTGATCCTGATAAATAAACACATTGCCATCAATGGCCCAGCGGTCCAGATGCGAACCGACCTGGCCCTTCATCACCCATTCTCCCTGGAACGGATCTTCAGAGGTGTTTTCCAGTACAAACATCCGGTGCCCGTCATTGTGGCCACCGTCAGCAGCGAAATAGACGTACCATTTCCCATCGAAAATATGGAACTCCGGAGCCCAGATGTGCTTGGAATATGCTTCCCCTTCCGGGGGTGTCCAGATGGTACGATGCTCAGCTTCACGAAGCCGGGCCAGATTATCCGTCTTATACAATACCAGGCGATTCCCTACCGTGTGGGTGTAGTAATAAAATCCCTTATGGTATGTACTGTATGGATCAGCACCCGAAGGAAGCAGGGGATTGGTGAAGGTTTCCGGCTGTGCGTAGCCTATGGACACCAGGAAAGACAGGAACAGTAAAGCAATGGTCAGTCTTGAAATCATATAATACACATTTTTCAGCATTGGTGAATATACCGG
>CBFGVZ010000181.1:0-7305 GCA_965652315.1 uncultured Saprospiraceae bacterium
CAATTATTCGACGATGGTACAAGGTGCATTATCAAAATCATCCTCCACTTCGTTGTCATCAGACTCGTCGTTTTTAAAAAGCATATCCGTACCATTCCATGTTACATTGGCGATGGAATTGGCATCAAAGTACCGACTGAGGGACGATAACTTTAATATCACTCTCATGAAATCTTTCAAGGTCATCCGCCACGGTTACCCAGCCTGGATAAGAGTCCAAAAACTGAACTTTAAAATGTCCTTCAAGGAATATTTTGGTGTCTGATACAAAGATCAATAGTATTACATCAATTTTGTAATTCAGTGAGTTGTCCTTAAAATTCTACGTTTAAGGTAGATTAAATCCGTTGGAGACAAAGTATTTTAACTTTTTATTAGGTCGAAACAATGTGACTACATATTGTAATATATGTATTATCCGACATAAAATCAATTAATATTAGTATATGATCTGATAATTTATAAATAGTAAGTTGACCTGAATTCATTTTTGCTCAATAAACCAGATATGGCTTCTATTTCCGGTATATCATGTTGTCTTAATACACATTTATCAGGGAAAGAGTTTGGCAGTATATTTGTGAATTTAGCTATCGTTACCGATACGTCAGAGGTTAGAGCGGGATTTTGGAAGAACTGCATTCTCCATTAAAATTCCAGGTGTGCCGCCCCTTTGGTCTCCAGATTGGTATAACCCATCAGTTTCATGTCCACGGCCCGGGCTGCTTCCCGGCCTTCGGAGATCGCCCACACGACCAGGCTCTGACCCCGCCGCATATCACCCGCCGCAAATACATTCTCCACCGAAGTCTGATAATCCTCCGTCCACACATTGCCCCGGTTGTCGAGTTCCAGACCGAGCTGCTCCACCATGCCGCTGTGCTGCGGATGTACAAATCCTATGGCCAGCAACGCCAGGTCGCAGGGAAGGACCCGTATAGTGCCTTCGATTTCCACAAACTCATGGCGCCCGGTCTCTTCGTTCTTTTTCCATTCGATATCCACGATTTCCAGCCCCTTCACATTCCCCTCACCATCGTCGATAAATCTTTTGGTCAGTACGGCCCAGGATCGATCCGCACCTTCTTCATGAGAGGTGGATGTACGTAACATCAGCGGCCATCTTGGCCAGGGCGTATCCTCGTGCCGGTTTTCAGGTGGTTTGGTCAACAATTCCAACTGGGTGATGCTGGCAGCTTTGTGCCGGTTGGATGTACCGACGCAGTCCGATCCTGTATCGCCTCCACCGATGACTACGACGTGTTTTCCGCGGGCGTGGATCTCGCGGTTCCTGATCGTTTTGCCGGAAACCCGCCGATTATTTTGTTCGAGGAAGTCCATCGCGAATTCGATTCCGTTGAGGTCCCGGCCCGGAATGGGCAGATCGCGGGGAATGGTAGAACCCCCGGTCAGGATGATGGCGTCATATTCTTCCTGAAGTTCAGTCACCGGGACGTTTTCTCCGACGTTGGCATTGACCCGAAACCGGATCCCTTCCGATTCCATCACGCGGATCCGCCGCCGGACCACCGATTTTTCCAGTTTAAAATCCGGAATGCCATATCGCAGCAGCCCACCGGGTTCATCGTTGCGTTCGAAGACCGTCACAGCATGACCGGCCTTGTTCAATTGTGCTGCCGCGGCCAGTCCGGCCGGACCACTGCCCACGACAGCCACTTTCCGTCCGGTCCGGATTACCGGTGGAACTGGCCGTACGTATCCCCTTTTGAAAGCTTCTTCCGCAATACTTTTCTCGATGTGTTCGATGGCCACCGCAGGTTGGTTGATACCGAGGACACATGCCGTCTCGCACGGTGCCGGGCAGATCCGTCCGGTAAATTCGGGAAAATTGTTGGTGCTGGAAAGGATTTCATAAGCTTCCTGCCAGTCTCCCCGGTACACCGCATCGTTGAAATCCGGGATTACATTGCCCAGGGGGCAACCATTGTGGCAGAACGGTATGCCGCAGTTCATACAGCGTGAAGCCTGGTCCCGCGTTTTCTCTTCCGGGAAATCCAATAGAAATTCCCGGTAGTGCTCTACCCTGCTTTCCACCGGTTCCTTTTCCGGTAATTCCCGGGTAAATTTTAAAAATCCTCTGATATCTCCCATATTGATTTTTTGATAGTACGCAATTTTTTTTCCCACGGTCTGCGGCCTCTGTTCCGGCTCCCGGAAGAATCCGCAGTTTCACTCCTCATTTTTATCCTACAAACACCTTTTGACTGAGCGTTTCCTTCTCTTTTTCCTCCAGCACCCGCTTGAGATCTTTAGGCATTACCTTGACAAAATATTTCTTATCACGATCCCAGTTTTGGAGTAGTTCGAGTGCTTTTTTCGAAGAGGTGTAATTGAAATGATTCCGCAACAATTGTCGGACTTCGATGAGGTCCTCACCGACGGGCCGCTCCAAATCCACCATTTCACGATTACAATTCAGATGAAAAATCCGGTCGCGGTCATATATAAAGGCCATCCCGCCGCTCATACCCGCTGCAAAATTTTTACCCCAGGTGCCAATATTGACCACGATACCACCGGTCATATATTCGCATCCGTGATCTCCCACGCCTTCTACGACCGCCTTTACCCCTGAGTTCCGGACGGCAAAGCGTTCCCCGGCCATACCGTGAATATAAGCCTCTCCGGAAGTGGCGCCGTACAATGCCACATTTCCGATGATAATGTTTTCAGAAGGTTCAAACACCGCCAACCGGTCCGGTGTGACCACCAGGGTGGAACCGGACTGCCCTTTACCAAAATAATCGTTGGATTCTCCTTCCAGGTGAAAAATCAAACCCCGGGCGGAAAACGCACCAAAACTCTGACCGGCACTTCCCCGGAACCGATACTCAATCGTACCCTCTGGCAATCCCTCGCTACCATACCGTTTGGAGACCTGGTGACTGAGCATAGCTCCAGTCGCCCGGTCCGTATTGCGGATGGAAAATTCGCCTGTGATTTTTTTCCGATGGTCCAGGGCTGGTTTCGCATGGCTGATCAGCCGACGGTCCAACACCTGATCAATCTTATGATCCTGCTCCTTGGATTTGAACAATCCCACAGAGGCATCAACCGGCTCCTTGTACAGGATCGGGCTTAGATCGAGGTGTTTGTATTTCCAGTGGTCAATGTCTTTTTTCATTTTCAGCATTTCCACTTTTCCGACCATATCGTTGACGGTCCGGAAGCCGAGTTGTGCCATGATTTCCCGGAGCTCACGCACCATAAAGGTGAACATATTGATCACGTGTTGCGGATCGCCGGTGAATCGTTTGCGCAATACCGGATCCTGTGTGGCTACACCCACCGGACAGGTGTTGAGGTGGCATTTCCGCATCATGATACAGCCTTCCACCACCAGCGCCGCGGTGGCTACCCCCCACTCTTCCGCTCCGAGCAACGTCGCGATGGCCAGATCCCGGCCCGTCCGCATTTGCCCGTCGGTCTGTACCACCACGCGGTCTCTCAGTTTATTCTTGACCAGGGTTTGCTGGGTTTCTGCCAGGCCAAGCTCCCAGGGCAGTCCGGCATATGAAATCGAGGTGAGCGGTGAAGCGCCCGTTCCTCCATCATGACCCGAAATCAAAATGGCATCAGCATGGGCCTTGGTCACGCCGGAAGCTATAATCCCGACTCCTGCTTTAGAAACGAGCTTGACGTTGATCCGGGCATCCGGATTGGCATTTTTCAGATCAAATATCAGTTGGGCCAAATCCTCAATGCTATAAATATCATGGTGCGGCGGGGGTGAGATCAGGCCCACACCTGGTGTGGAATGTCGCACGCGGGCAATCCATTTATCCACTTTGTGCCCGGGCAACTGCCCCCCTTCACCCGGCTTGGCTCCCTGCGCCATTTTAATCTGAATCTCGATCGCATTGGCGAGGTAATGGCTCGTCACACCAAACCGGCCCGAAGCCAC
The DNA here is from genome assembly GCA_965652315.1 of uncultured Saprospiraceae bacterium. GTDB lineage: Bacteria > Bacteroidota > Bacteroidia > Chitinophagales > Saprospiraceae > Membranihabitans. The sequence goes on from CBFGVZ010000181.1 coordinate 3,926, forward strand.
TTGTTTCGTCGCCGAATTCATACTATCGCCATTCTCGAGTGGCGTATAGCGGATCTCATCCTCACCTCCTTCCCCGCTGTTGCTTTTACCGCCGATACGATTCATCGCAATGGCCAGAGTGGTATGCGCTTCAAAACTGATACTGCCAAATGACATCGCACCCGTCACAAATCGCTTCAAGATGGTCTCCTCGTCTTCCACCTCTTCGATGGGGATGGAATTACCCTTACGGAAATCGAGCAATCCCCGCAAGGTCATAGCTTGCCGGCTTTGGTCGTCAATCAGTTTGCTGTATTTCTTAAAAATGTTGTAGTCGCCTTTTCGGGTCGAGTACTGCAGCAGGTGTATGGTCTGCGGATTGAAGATGTGGTCTTCACCGCGACGCTTCCACTGGTAAATCCCGCCTTCTTCCAGATCGTTGCGTACGATCGAAGAACTGGGATAAGCGTTTTCGTGCCATTTCAGGATCTCCACTGACAACTCGTCAAAACCAATTCCTTCAATCCGGCTGACGGTTCCCCGGAAGCATTTATCCACTACCCGGCGGTTGAGGCCCAGTATTTCAAAAATTTGAGCCCCCTGATAACTTTGCACCGTGGATATCCCGATTTTGGACATGATCTTCAGTATCCCTTTTTCCACTGCCTTTATATATATGTGGATCACCTCATCCAGCGAGGGTCCGTCCACACCTTCTTCCGTCATTTCGTGAAAGGCTCCTTCCTTGTGAAGCGCAGCCAGTGTGGCATAGGTGAGGTATGGATTGATCGCATCCACTCCAAATCCGATCAGCGTGGCGAAATGGTGCGTCTCCCGAATATCTCCGGCTTCTACAAGCATAGAAGTCAGCGTACGAAGTCCCTTCCCGATCAGGTGATGGTGGATGGCACCTGCCGCGAGCAACGAAGGAATTGGGGCCAACATGGATTCGGCATTGCGGTCACTTAGAATCAGGATATCGCATTGATTCCGGACCAAATCCTCCGCTACAGCACAAATGTGATCGAGCGCAGCCTGCAATCTTCCTTTTTGCTTATCTGCCCGAAATACCAGGTCAATCACCCCTACCCGGTGGTCGGGATGATTGATGTATTTTATTTTGTTAAACTGGTCATTTGTCAGTACGGGCGAATCCAGTCGGATAAACCGGGCCAACTCTTTTGTAGGTTTGAGTACATTTCCACTCTGCCCCAGTTTGGTTTTCAGTGACATCACGGAACGTTCGCGGATGGAATCGATCGGCGGATTGGTCACCTGCGCAAACAACTGTTTGAAATAGTTGGAAATGTGTTGCGCACGGCTCGACAGAACGGCGACTGGTACGTCAGAGCCCATCGATCCCACCGGATCTTTTTTACCTTGTACCATGGGCTGGAGCAGAAAGTGAATGTCTTCCCGGGTCAACCCGTGCAATTTTTGCTTGCGTAGCAGGGTCCTTTCATCCAGTTCGATATACCCCGGAATGTGCAGATGTAGTTCATCCAGGTCGATGCTGTGGTCATCCAGCCAGTCCCGATAAGGCAATCGGCGACATATGATGCTTTTCAGTTCGTCATCGCCGATGATTTTCTTCAGTTCCATATCCGCGATCAACATCTTTCCGGGCTGGAGCCGTCCCTTGAGCACGACTTCGGCCTGATTGACCGGTAATGCTCCGGCCTCGGAGGCCACGATCAGCGTGTTGTCTTCCATGAGGCAATACCGGGAGGGCCTCAGCCCGTTGCGGTCGAGGGTGGCGCCGATCAGGATACCGTCCGTAAAACAGATGGATGCCGGTCCATCCCAGGGTTCCATAAGCTGGGAACCGTATTCGTAAAAGGCTTTTTTGTAATCCTCCATGTGTGGATCATGTTCCCACGCTTCGGGGATCATGAGCATAAGCGCATGCGGCAGGGAATAACCATTGAGCACCAAAAATTCAAGCACGTTATCAAACGAGCCGGAATCAGACAATCCAGCCCAGACGATGGGTTTGAGTTTTTCCAGTTCGTTCTCGGTAAATACATCCGATTGGATGATGTGTTCCTTGGCTTCCCACCAGTTGATATTCCCCTGGATAGTGTTGATCTCGCCATTGTGAGCAATCGACCGAAAGGGTTGCGCCAATCGCCATTTGGGCATGGTATTGGTCGAAAATCGCGAATGGATGAGGGCCAGCGCTGATTTGAAATCGAGATCCGAAAGGTCCAGAAAATACTGCTTGACCTGGTAGGTCGTCAGTTGTCCCTTGTATATAATGGTCTTATACGACATGGAACAGATGTAAAACTGGTCCACGGTCTGCGGGAAAGTCTGCCAGATGTTGTGTCCTGTAAATTTACGGAGGACGTACAGCCGTCTTTCGAGAGTGACCGGATCGAGTTTTTCCTTCGGCTTCACAAATACCTGTTCGATACGTGGTTCCACGCTGCGTGGGATATCACCTATCACATCGTGATCAACGGGTACTTTGCGGTAACCCAGCAATTCAAATCCCGATTCATCGATGTAGTCATTGAACAGTATTCGGCACTGATCCCGGAGGTTTTTGTCTTTGGGAAGAAAAAGCATGCCCACGCCGTAGTCGCCATAGTCGGGTAATTCGATTCCCAGTTCCCGGCATTTTTTGACAAAAAATTCGTGTGGGTTTTGTAACAGGATGCCGGCACCGTCCCCGCTTTTGGGGTCTGCTCCGATGGCGCCCCTGTGTTCCATACAGCTCAGCATAGAAAGAGCATCGAGGACCAACTGGTGGCTTTTATCTCCGTTGAGGTTGGCGATCAGCCCCGTTCCGCAGGAATCTTTTTCGAGTTGTGGTGTGTAAAGGCTGTTTTCGGTTTGAGGGATGTGTATGTTATTCTTCATAGCGCTACGATTAACATGGCATGAATTAAAGGGCAAAAATACGAAAAATGAAAAAAAATGTAGTTCTCTGCCCCAGACTATGATAAAATTTCTGTCTAAAACACCCTGTAGGTAGAGTGAAATTATAACCCATTCAATTGAATTAATGAAATAATCTGAGGGCTGGATACCGCATGAAATAACGAGAATACCGCTCAGAATACCGATCCTATGTCATTTTGACGGGATAAAAAAAATTTGATGCGTGGGTAAAAAAATTTTTTTTGAAAATATATTACAATTTATTTGCATATGTAAAATGCTCATCATATATTTGTTTCGAAAACACATTAGAAGTTATTGTAATATATCAAATATATGCCCCATTATAAGAGTAAAATTCTAGTTTAGGTTCTTTTAGGTTTTTTCATTCACAGAGTCAAGTTCACCTCGGACTTGACTTTTTTTTGCTCTCGACTCGGCAACTGGTAAGACTGGTTTATACATTTTGTGGTGCCTGAGCCGCGCTTACCAATCCTTTGCCGCTCACAAGGACC
>CBFGVZ010000182.1:0-7277 GCA_965652315.1 uncultured Saprospiraceae bacterium
AAAAACAAAAATACCGCATAAGGACCCATCGAAAGGAGGTGGCAGTTCTAACGATCGGACCTGTACACGGTATTCATTAAACAAACGATTGTGAGTCGTTCATTAAACATCTAAAGACTGTAAAAATATGAAAAATATTTTACGCTGTGGCTATAGTCCCGTCAGATTAGAATGGGTCTATCAGGCCGAAAAAATTTGGTATTCCAAATTCCTGAGGATTATGAAACTTGTTACGGTCATCATGTTGGCGGTCTGTGTGCACGTGAGTGCCACCAACGCGGACGCCCAGCTGGTGACGCTCCATGAACAAAACACCGAACTGGGGCAGGTTTTTCTGAAAATCCGGAAGCAGACGGGATACAATTTTTTGTTCAACACGCAGATTCTGAAACTGGCCCATCCGGTAACCGTTTCCATCGAAAAGTTACCGCTTGAAAAGGCGTTGGAGGCGATTTTCGAGGAGCAGCCACTGACCTATTCCATTATTGACCAGACCATTATTATCAAGGTGGCAAGCAGGAAACTCAGCGCCACCCCATCGATACCGACCCGAAGCCTGGATCAGTATCTTCAGGACCAAAGCGACGAACGATATATGGCTGTGATCGAAGGCACGGTAACCGACCAGGACGGACAACCCCTGATCGGTGTTAATATTCAGGTATTGGGCACCACACGGGGGACTACCACTGACTTCAATGGTATGTATACCATCCAGGCCGAATTGCAGGATACCCTGGTATTCTCCTATATCGGCTACCACCGACTGGAAGTCCCGGTCAACAATCAGGTTCACATCGATGTGGTGATGGAACCCCAGTTGACCGAGTTGGAGGAACTGGTCGTAGTAGGTTATGGCGTGCAGAAAAAAGGAAACCTGACCGGATCGGTATCCAATGTGAATGTACAGGCGCTGGAAAGTCGGCCGAGTGCTGATCTGGGTAGGGGATTACAGGGAATCGTGCCCGGATTGTCCGTACGGATACCTTCTGGTGAGGTCGGTTCCGATCCGCTGATGCGCATCAGAGGGTTTATCGGTTCTATCCAGGGGTCCAGTCAGCCCCTCATCCTGGTGGACAACGTTGAAATCCCGAGTATTCAAATGATCAATCCCAATGACGTCGAAAGTATTACCGTCCTGAAGGATGCGGCCTCCAGTTCGATCTACGGATCCAAAGCAGCATTTGGCGTAATACTGATCACTACTAAAAAAGGTTCGGACACCCAGGGGGTCAACCTGTCCTATTCCAACAACCTGTCCTGGCAAAATCCATTCAAGGAAATCGAACTGGCGGGGGTCGATGGCTTGCAATACACGCTGGATGCCCACAAGAACCAGAAAGCGAGTGGTCCTGCGGGCGGATTCTGGCGGATCAACGACGAGAGTATGGCCAAAATAAGAGAATGGCAGGCTAAATATGGTGGTACTATCGATCAGGACGACCCCATGGTTTATGGCCGGGACTGGATTTTTGATGGCACTGACAAATACGGGTACCGGGTTTACGATCCGGTCGATGCCATGGTCAAGCGGAACGCATTCACCCAAACCCACAACCTTTCTATGAACGGCCGGACCAACGCTACTACGTACAATGCCAGCGTGGGATTTCTGGGACAACAGGGCATGATGAAACCCGCCGAACACGATGATTTCAAACGCTTTACCGGAAGTCTTGGCGTATCTACCGAAGTCAATCATTTCATGACCGTCCGGGGCGGTATTTTGTATTCGGATCGAACCAAGCGTTATCCTCAATCAACCAATGCGGCCGGGTTTGCCGCCGATCCCTGGCTATACCTATACCGGTGGAGTCGATTATTTCCAACCGGGGTACTGGAACATGGAGAGGAGATACGGGATCCGTACTGGGACACCAAAAATACCCATACCGCAGTACAAGCCAATACCTACACTAATCTCAATTTTGGGACGACCATCGATCTGAGTGACAACTGGGATGTGGTGGCGGATTATACCTTCGATACGCGACAGGATAAAAACAATACATCCTTACCTTCTATTACCGCACGAGAACCCTGGTACACGCCGGTGGCATGGAATGATGAAGATGGCAACCGAATCTATGTTGACGAGAATGGGAATGTCACAGATACCGGAGGTCAGCCTGCATACCGGCTTCCCCTGGTCACCTATGTGGGCAAGAATCAAAGCTATATTTACCAATCCACGCTGGAAGCCAAACGGCACACCGTGAATGCATATACGACCTACTTGCTGGATGTGGCCAACGATCATAATTTTAAATTCATCCTGGGAACGAATCTGGTAGCGAATAAATGGTATAGCCATTGGGGCAAAAAGACCGAACTCATCAACGATGAAAACGCCCAGTACGATTTTGCAGTAGGCACCGAAACTACCGGGGGTGGGACCAACTGGGACTCCCAGCTCGGATATTTTGGCCGGATCAACTACAATTTTGCGGATAAATACCTGCTCGAAGGAAATTTGCGGTACGACGGTACATCTAAGTTTCCTGCCGAACTGCAGTGGCGATGGTTTCCGTCGTTTTCAGCCGGATGGGTGCTGACCAACGAAAATTTCATGAGCGGAATCGAAAGCGTGCTGAGTTTTGCCAAATTCCGTGGATCGTGGGGGTCTATTGGTGACCAGTCCGTACCCAATGACCTGTATATTTCATCGCTTGGCATCGATAAAAACACCTGGTTGTCGAGTTCAGGGGTTCAGTTTTTCCAACTGGGTACGCCCAATTCCATTTCCGCCGGCATTACCTGGCAGGATATTACTACGCTCAATCTGGGAACGGATCTACGGTTTATTGACAACCGGTTTGGTCTGACCTTTGACTGGTTTGAGCGGAACACCGAAAACATGATCATCCCTGGCAATGAATTGCCGGCCACCTACGGGACTTCAGCACCCCAGGGGAATTTTGGGAATCTGCGTACGCGGGGCTGGGAGTTTTCACTGGATTTCAACCACCGATTTCGCAATGGTCTGGGAATCAGCGTAACCGGAAATCTTTCCAATGCTGTAACCGATATTACCAAGGCGGCGGACTGGAACATTCCGTATGAAAACAGGATCATTGATAATACCTTTACGACAGGCAAGCGGTACGGAGATATTTATGGATACGTGACGGATCGGCTGTATCAGGAGGATGATTTTGTATACGATGAAACCGGTAATTTTGTCCAGGAAACCATCGTATGGGAAGGTACCGGAAAAGTGACCAATAAACTATCGGGGGAGAATCCGATATATCAGACTAATTTCGAAGACGGCAATCAGATTTTGTTGATCAGCCCGGGCGATATAAAATTCGTCGATGTGGATGGTGATGGTTACATTACCCGTGGCAAGGGCACATTTGGTGATCCGGGCGACCGGGTCGTCATTGGGAACGAACTTCCACAGTACGAATACGGGATGCGGATCGCACTTGACTACCGGTCATTTGATTTTTCGGTGATCGGTCAGGGCGTGGGAAAACGTAAAATCTGGGGCTCCGGTCAGTTGGCCATTCCGGGGTATTTTGCCAAGGAAGGGGCTATGCCTCAGGCTATTGCGGAGGATTACTGGACACCGGAAAACACCGATGCTTTCTATCCGCGGGCCTGGAACCTCAACGGCGCCAATTCGGGTTTTGTCATGCAGCCACAGAGCCGGTATCTGCTCAATATGGCATATTTCAGAATAAAGAATATAACGCTCGGATACAATGTCCCACCCCGGGTACTGAGCGGGATCAATATTGATCAGGCCCGTGTCTATGTTTCTTTGGAGAACATGTTCACATTTGATAAACTGCGGGGGCTACCCATCGATCCGGAAGCTATTACCGGGTATTCATCGCTGGCCGGATATTATAATCTCGGCCGGACGGGAACTTCCAATCCGACGTTTAAGATCGCTTCCATTGGGCTCAATATTACACTCTAAAATTTAAAATCATGAAGCAGATATATACATTCCTTGTTGCATGGATGGTGTTGATGATTTCAGGCTGTGATGATTTCCTGGACAGACCACCATTGACCGAACTCAACGATGAAACCGCCTGGAACACCGAAGAGAACGTTCGGTTGTACGCCAATAAATATTATACCTCCTTTTTCCCGGGGTACGGGATCAATTTCAATTACGCCGGCGCAGCTCTGATGGGTTATCAGTTTAGCGACGATGTATTTCTCTGGGGCAATCAGGGGAATTTTTCAAGAGCGGTGCCCAATAGTGGGATATGGAGCATGTCACTGCTACGATCCATCAATATTATGATCGACCGTATTCAGACCCGAATGACCGATATATTGGATGATGAAGCATACAATCATTGGTTGGGAATTGGTCGTTTTTTCAGGGGACTTGAATACGCGTATCTTGTTCGCATTTATGGGGACGTTCCGTACTACGACCACGTGGTCAGCGATATTGACCCCGATGACCTGTACAAGCCGAGGACGCCGCGTGACGAAGTGATGAATGCGGTGTATGATGATCTGAAATTTGCCATGCAACACGTCAGACTCAACGATGGAGATCAACAGGTCAATCGATACGTTGTAGCCGGGCTGGTCTCGCGGACCGCATTGCAGGAAGCTTCCTGGCAAAAATACTACTATGGCAATAACGAACAGGCCCGGAAGTTTTTTGAACTGGCTGTGGAGGCGGGGGATCTGCTGATCAACAGCGGACGGTACGATATCGTCACCGATTTTCGTACGCTGTTCACTTCCAATAACCTGGCCGGCAATCCGGATGTAATCCTGTACCGCCATTACGATGGAGCGGTGAATGTGTTGCACGCAGTAGCTACGAACAACAACCTCTCCGAATCGGTAGGTTTTGGCCCGACTACTGATCTGATCAAATCCTTTATATGTATCGATGGCAAGACCTGGCAAAATTCAGCTGAAGCCTATGCGGAAGATTTTACCCTGGATTCTATGATCAGGACCCGGGATTCCCGGCTGGAAGCGACTTTTTATGACAAACCGACCAATAAGAACAGGGCGGCTTACTGGTATATCAATAAATTTTTGCCGCGTAGCGTAGCGGAACTGGTCGAGGCGGGCAATCCTCCACCTGCAGAATTTACGAGTAATAAAAATGAAATCGATTATCCGGTGTTTCGGTACGCTGAAGCGCTGCTCAATTGGATAGAAGCCAAGGCGGAATTGGCAGATCTGGGGTCCGGTTCAGTGACGCAGGGGGATCTGGATCAATCCGTCAATGTGATTCGCAATCGACCCCTGGCCCCGGAAGCTATCGCGAAGGGTGTACAAAAAACGGCTCCTCTGGAATTGTCCAATCTTCCGGATGATCCGGCCCGCGATCCGGCTGTATCACCGTTACTCTGGGAAATTCGACGGGAACGGAGGATGGAATTTGCCTTCGAATACGGGAGGTTTGAGGATCTGAAACGGTGGAGCAAACTGGAAAATATGGATACGGACCAAAACCCCGATTTACTTTCCGGCGGTTGGGTGAATTTCCCGGAAGAGCTACCTGGCGAACTGGCTAGTGGCAAGGTAGGACAGATCTCCGTGGTCAATGCAGATGGCGATCTCATCGAATACAACGGGACCAACGGGGAGGAAATGCGGGGTTTTTATCGTTCCACCGATACGGGGGACCGGTTGCCATTCATCGATGTGCCCAATGTAAATCCTTACCTCAGTCCGGTGGGGAAAGTACAGATCGATGATTATGCGAGCAAAGGTTATATACTGGAACAGACGGAGGGATGGCCTCAAAATTAAGACGTGGTAAAATGAACGGATCAATTAAAAAATACAGAAAGATGTTATCAATAATTTCAAAATACCGGGTAGTCTTTCCCCTGGCCATCCTGCTGACACTGTTTGCCTGCGAGGAAGAATTACCTCAGAATATGCCATCTGATGATGCAGTGGTGCTGATGTCAATCAAAATTGTCAACGCCGGAGCGGATGGCAATCAGGTAGTGGAAGGCACGGTGGATGAGGTGGCCAAGACGGTGTCCTTTCCCCGGCTCGACACGCTGACCAATTTTTCGGCGCTGCGATTTGAAGCAGAAATGTCACCGGGTGCCACCCTCGACCAGGAAACTTACGATGTGGGCTTTGAAGATGGAGAGTCCGCCAAAACCATCGTGATCAAAGTGGTGAACAACAAACGGTTTCGGGAGTATCTGGTTACGCTCCGTCTTCTGGTACCGGTTTATGGCGCCGATTTCAGCAAACCCGAAATACATGACAATACCAATAATGACCTGGGCAATCCGGTGTACCCGTCTTTCGTTTCTCTGCTGACCAGGGGATCGGGATTTGACGGTGAGCACGTGCTGGTCGTGACCCGTGCGGAGGGTGGTTCTCATCTGCTGAGCGTCGATGCGCTGCGTCAGGGCAAGATTGAACCCATTCCGCTGAACATGACCGGTGTGGAGGGTGGAACTTACCCGGTCAATGGGGGTGCGCAGGTGAACGGGCATACCTACATCGCGAATTTGTCTACCTCACATACCAATCCGTTCCGGGTATATCACTGGACCGATCCATCCGCTCCACCCGACCGGATCGTGGATTACCTGACTGGTGATATACCGAATGCAGGTTCACGGCATGGAGACAATATGTCGGTCAATCTCGATGAAAACGGGAACGGATACATGTATTTCGGCGACAACGCGGTCACCACGATTCTGCGGCTGACCGTTACGGAATACACCACGGTTTCCGATCCGGTTGTTCTGGCCAATGCCCCGGGATCGTCCTATGTGATGACCTTCAACCAGATCGGTGAGACGAACAATTATCTGTTTACCGGTTACGATGCCCCCTTGCGGGTAGCAAATGAATCGGCTGTGATCTCGTTCCAACTGGCCAACGACGCCATCCCCCTCCGGACTTCTGCCGCCCGGGTGATCAATTTCAATGGCGAACGGTATTTGCTGACAACGACGGCTGCCCGGAGTGGTTCGGATGCGGTAGTGCTGTACATATACGATATCACCAAAGGTAAAGATGCGGTGGAAGCGCTTAAGCTGTTCAACGAGCGGGCGGACAAATCCGCGATTTATCAGTATTCCATGCTGGGCCCCACCAATGCATCTCCGGCTACGCAGGTTGGATTTCAAATTACCAAAGACGCGGAAGGGAATGATGAAACCCTGACGGTTTACAGCGCTTCAACCGACGCGGGTTTTGTGATCATTGATTTCCCCCGAAAGACAGCAGATTGATTTGGTGATTAGTGATTAGTGATTGGTGATTAGTGATTGGTGATTGGTGATTAGTGATTGGTGATT
>CBFGVZ010000183.1:0-7166 GCA_965652315.1 uncultured Saprospiraceae bacterium
CTCCGACAAAATAGGAGGGGATGGAACGCAGATGACGCAGATTTATAGGATTTTCGCGGATTTTTTTCATGGAATACAACTGGGAGAACGGAGTTACAACTTTGACAAAAAAACTACACAGCTGGTGCTGGGCTGGGGAGTTTGAGCACTAGCTCCGACATTTTCTTTTCTACAGAGCTGGTGCTCTGTAGCCCCAGGGGCCCCAGCTCCGACAAAAAGGTATTTGTTTCCTACAGAGATGACCAGGTGAGTGAACCCTGCCTGCGGTGCCCACGCGGGCAGGCGAGGGCTCCTCCAACTAAAGTCGGAGAGGGCGGGAAAGCTACCTATAGAGACATTACACCCCAACCAGACGGGCCCGAACGGGAATTAGGTTCAAATATCTCATTTGACAAAATCACGACAAGTAATTTACGTAGTTCTGGAGTTCTGAAATTTGGAAATGACTGAATCATCTAACAACATACCGTCTGCTATAACGGCTAGCAGCGTGGAATCCAGACTATGAGGAGGGGTGTAAATTCTGATTGTAGGATCTGAGGCAGATCTGCAACGACCAGACTGAACTGATTTTCAAGATTAGAAATCATTGTTCCAACGCAGGGTAGATGGTTTATGATCTTCGAGTGCTGTTAATTCTTAACGTTATCCAATGCCTGTTTCATTTCCTGCACTCGTATCGGTTCCTGAGAATACAAATTCTTGGATTCCAGTGGATCTTTACTGAGGTGGTACAACTGACCGGTGGGACCACCCGGTTGAGGTTTCGGCATAGCAGGTGCGGTGAATCCACCGGAACCCAGACCATCGATGTATTTCCAATCCGCTTCCCGGTACGCAAACAGGCCCCGGGAAGATTGGTGAACCATAGAAGTACGATGGTGATCGTCGTTTTTCCCCATTAAAACAGGCAGGAAGCTTTCACTATCTTCAGCTGTTCCGGCCTTGACGGGTTGTCCCAGCAAGTCGCTGAATGTAGCATAAATATCAGTTAGACTGGTCAACCCGTCATACTGTACAAGCTTATCCATCTTTGCCGGCCAGGATATAACCAGCGGAACGTGGTGGCCGCCATCCCACACATCACCCTTTTGCCCCCGGCGTCCGGAGTTGGATTCGTGCTTTTGTAAAGTGATTTCTTCTTCCGGCCAGTATGCTCCATTGTCGCTTGAAAAAATCAGAATAGTATTTTCCCATTCGCCTGTTTGTTTGAGTGTCCTGACCACTTGCCCCACAACATCATCGACCTGGAGGACAAAATCTCCGTAATCTCCAATGGGGGTTTGTCCCTGAAATTCCCGGGTCACCATCCAGGGGGTATGTGGTCCGGTCAGGGGTAAGTACAGGAAGAAAGGTTGTGTATGGTCGGTCGAAGTCGTTCCCCGAATAAATTTATGGCGCCTGATAAATTCCTGGCCCTGGGAGGCGATCTCAGGCATACAATTGATCACCCGAAATGATTCTGCGATTTCACCGCGGCGCCACCAGACGCCTTTGGACCAATAAATGTCTCCCGGCTGGGTATGTTTCTTATCCCAGGCATACACCGTGTTCTCCCGTTCCGGGCGGTACACCTGATCGGTCAGGAGCATATTGGAATCGATGGCCAGATGATTTTCCAGAAAAAGATAAGGAGGCATATCCAGGGAAGCCGGATGAATAAAGGAATAATCAAATCCAAAATCCGAAGGTCCCACTGTTACCGGCAGGCTGTAATTCACGTTGGACCTGCCGGTACTCCGGTCCTGCACTGCTGGCTGTCCGTCTTTCGTCTGCCAGCCCAGTCCAAGATGCCATTTACCGACACACGCGGTCCTGTAACCCGCTTTTTTGAAAACATCTCCCAGGGTATGCCTCGAAGTATCCATCACCGAACCCTGAAATCCATTCACCACTCCGGTTCCTTCCCGACGCCAGGCATACCGACCGGTAAGCAAACCATACCGCGAGGGTGTACATACCGATGCGCTGGCGTGGGCTTCGGTAAATGTCAAACCCTGAGCCACCAACTCATCGATGTGCGGTGTTCGTGTTCGGGCATGAGGATTGAGGGCAGACACATCTCCGTATCCCATATCATCAGCCAGGATAATGATCACATTGGGCCGACTTTCCGATTGTGCCTGCAATCCAGGGGATTTGAAACACAGTAGCACAACAATGGACAAGATCAGGCCGAAGAGAATGGTTCGTAGGAATAGCTTCATAAATGGAATTTTGCGTCAAAGTACAAAAACAGCGGTAAAACACAGTCCTGTTAACTTGAAAATTGGGGAGCAGAACCCATGAATATGCCGAGCTGGCGTTTCTGGGACTAAAGAACCCCGGTTTTGCAGAAAAATTGCAAGCCGTAGGAACCAGCATTCACCGCCCATCCGGCGTTGGAAAACCACCACCGAAGTGGGCAACTACAAGAATCCCCTACCGGTTCCGGTGTTCCAGATAAGCCTTCAGATATTTTTCATCATTGGCATCACTGTCTCCATAGTAAGATCGTAAGGAATCCAGTTTTTCATGCATCATCGCCTGTACGGTACTATACGCTGGATCATCATATACATTTTTCAATTCATTGGGATCCTCTACCAGATCATATAATTCCCATTCATCAATGTCATAGTAAAAATGCATCAGTTTGTACCGGTCTGTGGCCACGCCATAATGCCGTTTCACCATGTGTACAGAAGGATATTCATAATAGGTGTAATACACCGCATCCCGCCATTCATCTGTCGCACCACTGACCAGATCCCGGAAGGATTCACCCTGCATTTCAACCGGAGCCTCCACACCAGCATAATCCAACAACGTCGGTGCAAAATCCAGGTTCTGCACCAGCGAACTGATTTCAGTACCTGCTTTGATCTCTTTAGGATATCGCATCAACAGAGGGGTCCGGAAGGATTCTTCGTACATAAAACGTTTGTCAAACCAACCGTGTTCCCCCAGATAAAATCCCTGATCGGAAGTATAGACAACGATAGTATTTTCCGCCAGACCGTGCTGATCCAGATAATCCAGCACCTCACCGACTCCGTCATCTACTGACTGGACCGTACGCAAATAATCTTTGATATACCGATTGAATTTCCAGATAGCCAGATCTTTGCCGGTCAGGTTTGCGGCTTTCATCGCTTCATTTTTGGGTGTGTAGGCGGCCAGCCATTTTTCCCGTTGTTCCGGTGTGAACCGCTTGAGTTGATTGACGAAATTGGTGCTATCCCCATTCGGTGCTACCAACAATTTAAAATCGTGCCCCCACATAGCCTCCCCATCGATTTTCATTTCCTGTTCATGTGCCGCCGTACCCCGGCCCGAATAATCATCAAAAAACGTGGCAGGCGGTTCAAACTCCTTGTCATCGAACAGATTGAGATATTTTTCCGCCGGTTTCCAGTTGCGATGCGGTGCTTTCTGGTGATAGAGCAGGCAAAAAGGTTTGTCCTTGTCACGCATTTCATCGAGCCATTTCAGCGCATATTCAGTAGTAATATCGGTTACATATCCTTCAAAATGCTGCCGTTCACCGTTCACCAAAAAATCCGGATTATAATATTCCCCCTGGCCTGGAAGAACCATTGAGTAGTCAAAACCCTGGGGCAGACCGTCCAAATGAATCTTACCGATCATAGCAGTCTGATATCCATTTGCCTGAAGAAGCTTGGGAAAGTTGGGTTGATCCCAGTTAAATGGTTGTACATTATCGACTTTGCCATTGATAAAGCTGTGCTTGCCGGTGAGTAGGACCGCCCGGCTGGGGGCACAGATGGAATTGGTCACGGTGGCCCGGGTAAAAATGGCACCTTCCGCTGCGATCCGGTCGATATTGGGCGTATGGTTCAATCCATAACCATAAGCACTCACAGCCTGGTATCCGTGATCATCGCTCATGATAAACAGGATATTGGGCCTTGAAGGGCTGTCGTCGGGTGTCTCGGTGCAGGATATACACCATCCCAGAATGATCAGTAATGCAATGGCAGAAAGGATACGTAGGGTCATTTTCATAGATTCAGCTTTGTGCAGATCAAGGTATGTCTTTTAAAAACCATAAACGTACAAAATCAAACACAAAACCACAAATTGTGCGGAGTAGAAAATCCGGTGATCCTCCGATATATTTTATAATCGATCTGATCCCTGGAAATGAAGAAAAATCAATTACGACGGCAGAGGGCCGACAGCAACGTGGAGCCCACGATGGGGAGATGACCGTGGGGGTCCACGGATTGGCCTGGAACGAAATCTGAAACGGGATCCCAGCCCTGATCCATTTCACCGATCCACCTCAAAAAACAAGTCAGCAAAGAGAAAGAAGTAATATTTTATAACAACCTTCAAAAAAAAGAATCTATGTATTATATTACATTTCAAACCAAGAGAAATGAATAAATATCTGGTCATTTTTTTCCTTTTAGCAGGTTTTTACGTTTTTGGTCAAAACGAAAAAATCAGTAACCTGCGCGAGCAAATCCGTTCCCACCCCGACAAGGACACTTTTTTTGTGAACCGACTGAACGAATTAAGTAATCAGCCATTGTTAACATTGAGTTCCCGGGATAGTGCTGCGAACGAAGCACTGAAAATGGCCAGGGAAATAGATTACTCCAAAGGGGAAATGACCGCTTTACAAGCACTGGCCGAGATAAAATACCTGCAGGGGAATATGGACGGATCGAGTTCATTTCTTGATCAGGCACTGGTGATTGCGGAATCGGAAAACGATAATTTAGCACAATTCGATATCCTCATTGATAAAGCCATGACCCAGATGAATGTGGGGCAAAACAACAACGGCCTCGAAACGCTTATGAAGGTGGCCGACTTAGCAGAAAAATTACCAGGTAAAAGATGGCTTTCACAAGCGCAGGGTGCCATTGCGGCTTATTATTCAGTGGCACAAATTGATTTGCCACTGGCGATGGAATGGTCCTTAAAATCCTTGAATACAGCTATTGAAGCCGGATGTGTTCAATGCCAGGAAAATACGTGGATCCGAATGGCAACCATTTACAGTATTATTGGCGATCAGGAACAAGCACTCATTTATTTTCAAAAAGTAATGAAGTCCATGGAGGATCGCGGCGCAGAGAAGAACAATAATTTGCTCAACAGCATTGGTGAACGATATCGGCTCATGGGTATGTATCCTGAAGCTGTTGCCATGTATAAGGAGGGAATATTGGGTGAAAAGGACCCAATCAACATTGAGATATACGAAAGCAATCTTGCTGACACATATGTCCGGATGGACAGTTTACCACAAGCCTTCAAATACGCTTTCAAATCTCTGAATGATGCGATCAAGCTCAAGGATCAGATCGGCATCGCCTGGATTGAAAGCATCCTGGCCCGTGCATATCTGAAAAAAAACAGACCCGATAGCACCATATACCATGCCAGCCGGGGTCTGGAAGCGGCCCGGGATCTCAATGCGCTCGAATATCTCCGGGACAATTCCGAGGCCCTGGCTCAGGCTTATGACCAATTGGGTGATTATGAAAATGCTTACCTGAACCATCGGTTGTTCATCAAGTACCGGGACAGCATGGTCAATGAAAACGTCGCAAACCAGGTCGGCCTGCTTCAATACAATTACAACCGGGAAAAGACAGAGGCACAGATCGCTACCCTACATCAGGAAAAACAAAACCAAAGGAATCTTCTGATCACTGCCCTGGCGTTCCTGGCTCTGATCATTACGACAGCCATTTTATTGTTCCGCAACAACCGGCAGAAACAAAAAGCCAATGCACTCCTGAGCCGGCAAAAAGCTGAAATTGATTCCAAGGCAAAGGAACTGGTCCGACAGAAGGAGGACTTACAGCAATCGTATGAAAACGTGGAATTGCTGAGCGAGATCGGTCGGAAGATCACTTCTTCATTATCGGTAGAAACGATCATAAGTACGGCTTATAATCAAGTAAACAAGCTTATGGATGCTGCTGTTTTTGGTGTCGGTATATACCATAAAGACAGTGATTCCATTGATTTCCCGGCCACTATGGAAAATGGCATCAAACTTCCACCCTATTCCAATTCGATGAACGACAGGAATCGACTAGCCGTGATCTGCTTTACAGAAAACCGGGAAATCATACTGCGTGATCTCGCTACAGAATATCAGGAATATGTACAGGAAATAGCCAGCCCTCACGAGGGCCATCAACCTGTATCCCTGATATATCTTCCACTTTCGATCAAAGACAGGAAACTCGGTGTCATTACGGTTCAGAGCTTTGAAAAAAACACCTATTCAGATTACCATCTATATATGCTCCGCAATATGGCCAACTATACCGCCATTGCCCTCGATAACGCAGAGTCTTATTCCCGATTGGATCAAACGCTGACTACGCTCCGGTCCGCGCAATCCCAACTCATCCATTCCGAAAAAATGGCCTCACTGGGCGAACTCACCGCTGGTATAGCCCACGAAATCCAGAACCCACTCAACTTTGTCAACAATTTTTCAGAGATCAACATAGATCTCATCGATGAGATGAATGAAGAAATTGACAACGGGAACCTGGAGGAAGTGAAAGAACTGGCAGGTGACATCCGGACCAATGAGGAAAAAATCGTCTTTCATGGAAAGCGGGCCGATGGCATAGTCAAAAGCATGCTACAGCATTCCAGGAGTAGCAGCAACATACAGGAATTAACGGACCTCAACAACCTGTGCGACGAATACCTGCGGCTGGCTTTTCACGGAATGCGCGCCAAGGATAAAACCTTCAATTCTGCCATGGAAACCGATTTTGATCCTGATCTTGAAAAAATTCAGATCGTACCACAGGATATAGGCCGCGTCCTGCTCAATCTGCTGACCAATGCTTTTTTCGAGGTCAATGAAAAACGAAAATCAGCAGAAGGTGGTTATCAGCCAATGGTCCGGGTCAAAACCAGTCAGGAAAATGGTTGTGTTGCTATCGAAGTGATCGACAACGGCAGGGGCATTGATTCATCCATACAAAAGAAAATTTTCCAACCCTTCTTCACCACCAAATCTACCGGGAAAGGTACGGGACTTGGGCTGAGCCTGAGTTATGACATTATAAAAGCGCACAACGGAGAAATCACCGTAGCATCCAACCCAGATATGGGTACGGTTTTTAAGATTCAATTACCATTAAACCCTAAATAAGGAAATGAAAATACTTGTT
>CBFGVZ010000184.1:0-7154 GCA_965652315.1 uncultured Saprospiraceae bacterium
TTGAAAAAAGCATCCCGGAGAAGGATATCGCCCTGGGGCATGTCTTTTCCGTTGTTGTCCAGACGCACCAGTAGGCTGTTGATAGTCGTGTGGCCGTATCGATACGCTGCTGTATTGAACACGTTCATTATTCCCGGGTTGGTAGATTCATCGTAACCCTGATAAGCCTCCACCTGAATGCCCATAGTTGGTAACCATTCCTCGTATACAATAGCCTGGATCATTCCTCCGATCAATTTTCGACTATGTTGATATAGTCTTTCGTCGGACCAGGACGGATGAACCTGAAAGAGGGAATCACAGAGTCGGTTGTGTTCACGTACAAAGATCGTGTGCATTGCTGTGAGAAATGGGTTTTCATTTGCGCGAACATCTCCTGCGACGAACCATTTTTGGACGTGATGTAAGGGCATGTCCATCCACGGAATATCCGGATCTATAGGGTTCTCATATTCCCCATTCGATGTATTAAACGGAAGGAGATTTCCACTCGATGTTTTCAACTTCCCGTTTTCAAACGTTCTAAGCCATTGTGCACGAGTATAATCCGAACCATATATTGCTGATCCATCGATGTAGGCCGTGATGAGGTTGGGGTATTTTCGAGGGTTTTCGGCACTGGTACCGGTGGAAAGGTCGTAATCCGATCGCGCCATCGGTATGCGTGCTGTTCCTGTTCCATGCGGATCAAAGTAAGGGTCGGATGTCGGTATCGAAATATCGAAAGTTTCGGTTGGGTGATTGGGTGAAAACGTAATATCGTGGTCGATAAACTGACCCCACACCCATGTAAATGCACTTAGCCCCATCACGTCATTGGCGAGCGAATTTTGGGTGAAGAGAATGTTACTAATGACGCGGGGATTGGGCCGATCGGGACC
Source organism: uncultured Saprospiraceae bacterium (assembly GCA_965652315.1). Lineage (GTDB taxonomy): Bacteria > Bacteroidota > Bacteroidia > Chitinophagales > Saprospiraceae > Membranihabitans. Next base: position 882 of record CBFGVZ010000184.1, read on the forward strand.
GGCAGGAGTGGATATTCCGTCAGCATAACCGATGGTTTGGGTTAGGACATGGGTCCCTACTGCGCCCCATTCCGGGTGCGCAGTGTTGTTCCCCCATCCGTCAATGGTTCTGTGCTGCTGTGCACAAACTGAATAAGAAATTCCATTCACTAAAATAAGGATGATAATGGTGGGTAGAAACTGTTTCATGATTCAAGGATTAAATTTGCAAAATAACAGGTACATGATGTTCCGTTGTCTGTATGGGTTGGTAGGTGTTCAGGCTAATGTTCGTGAATGTCGAACCCTGAGATCGAAGTCAGCCGATTGTTTAATCGGTGTTAACATTGTCGAATGTTCCATGGGTAGAAATTTGATCCATAATAAGATATAAGAGTATTAAGTATTAAAATAAGATAAATAATTTATTCCTTGATACGCATATTGCCCACGGTGACCCTGGTGCCGAGATCAGCCAGGGATGTCGTGGCAAATTCAATCCTCATCTGTTCCTTATATACTTTCCAAAAATCATGTACCGGACAGGGTTTAGCTTCACCACATCCGGGTAGTCCCAATAAACAAGTATCAAAAAAATCTTTCCCCTCAAGTATTTCGATCACTTCGCTCAAATAGATGTCCTCCGGGGGGCGGGTTAATGCGATGCCACCGCTGGGTCCCCGGTAAGAAGTAATCAATCCCTGCCTGGTCAGCAATTGAAATGTTTTGGTCAGAAAATGGAAGGAAATATCCAGTTCTTCCGATATCTTACCGATGCTGGTAAATCCATCGCTTTCCTGAGTGACGAGGTACGCCAAAGCTCTGATTCCGTAATTACTGGCCTGGGATAGAATTTTCATGGCGCATTTGTTCTATTTAAGACTAATAGGGATTAAATGTAAAACTATTTTACTAACTTGCAAAGCATATCGGAAAATATTTGCGCTGGTGGTGGTATTCCAGCTGGTGTAAACCGAAACCAACCATATGACAGCTGCTGCTCTTATTCAAAAGTACAACGTACCCGGTCCACGATATACGAGCTATCCGGCCGTACCCTTCTGGTCCAGTAAATCGTTCACTCCGGATCGGTGGCGCCGGGAGGTCATCCATTCTGCATCGTCAGATTCGCATTTTTCCATGTACATCCATCTGCCATTTTGTGAAAAGCTTTGTACTTTTTGCGGCTGCCACAAACGCATCACCAAACGGCATGAAGTAGAGGATCCATACATCGATTACGTACACCGGGAATGGGCGATGTACGTGGATCTTATGGATCAGGATATCTATCTCAGCGATCTACACCTCGGAGGAGGTACGCCCACTTTTTTTTCGCCGAAAAACCTTTCCAGATTGATGGATGGTTTGTTCCGCAGTAGCCGTGTCAAAAGACCGGACACCGTACAGTACAGTTTTGAAGGTCACCCCAATAATACCACCCCGGAGCATTTGATACATCTGTACGAAAAGGGTTTTCGAAGGGTAAGCTATGGCGTACAGGATTACAGTTTGAAAATTCAACGCGCGATCAATCGGGTGCAACCATTCGAGAACGTGAAAATGGTTACTGAGGCTGCCCGTTCCATAGGATATCGGTCGGTGGGGCATGATCTTATTTTTGGTCTACCGTTTCAGACCCTGGAAGATATTGAACTTACTATGGACAAAACCGCCATCCTGATGCCCGACAGGATTTCGTTTTACAGTTATGCGCATGTTCCCTGGGTAAAGGGAACCGGCCAAAGGGGGTTTGATGATAAAGATGTGCCGAAAAATGAAGCCAAACGCGAACTCTACGAATACGGTAAACACCGTTTGCTCGACATGGGGTATCGGGAAATTGGATTCGACCATTTTGCATTGCCGACAGACGATCTGTTTCGCGCAGCGAAAACCGGGAATCTCCATCGAAATTTTATGGGTTACACGGAAGTGAATTCTACTTCTATGATCGGATTGGGGGTATCTGCGATCAGCGATGTGTGGACGGCATACGGCCAGAATGAAAAAAAACTGGAAGACTACTACCACAAGATCGATCAGGGCTTATTGCCCTTGTTCCGCGGACATTTTCTCACCGATTCAGAGCTGATGGTCCGCAATCACATCCTCAATCTGACCTGCAGACTTAAGACTTCCTGGTCCGATGAGAACATGCGGCCAGAGGGTTTGGACCTGATTTTAGAGGGTTTGAAAGAATTGGAACGGGATGGTATGGTGGAAATAGATCCCGATGGGCTAAACATTACCGAAAGAGGGCGACCCTTCATTCGAAACGTGTGCATGGCCTTTGACTTCCATCTTCGTAACCAGGACCCTGGAAAAAAGATATTTTCGATGACCGTATAGCTCCGCAATAACGGGAGAAATCTGTATGTTCATTTTATTTTATACAGCTAAAAGTGAATCCCATGAGTAAAAACGCGAAACAGCCCTGACCAGCCGTAAATCCTGGCACCGGAACGATGAATACCTCAAGGAAGAAGGCCACGCCACAGATCTCATCACTCAGGAAGCGGTACGGGTTATCCGGTCGTTGAATTGAATTCCATCATCGTTAGAAAGTACAGTGCTTTGGGTTATCCGCACCCAGTATGGCTGTAATCCGGACGATTCGTGAGATCGAAGCACGGATTCCCCTCTGGGATCTGGAGCCTGCCATGGGAAATTTGAAGAATAATGAGGAAAATGAAGTATTTCAGTGCTTATATTGGGGCGGAATTCGCATTAATTCCTTCGATATGTTTCGACTATTTATTTTAATTCACCTCCTGATCATGGGGATCAACTTTGGCCTGGCTCAGTCTGCCGGGCAGATTAACCCGCCCAACATCGTCCTTTTTGTTGCGGATGATCTCGGCGTACGCGACATCGGACCGTATGGGAATGTGATCGTACAGACACCTCATTTGGATGAACTCGCCAGGGAATCACTTTTATTTAACCAGGCCTTTGCTGCGTCTCCGACCTGCGCACCTTCGCGAGCGGCTCTACTGACCGGGCAGATGCCTTTCCGCAACGGTGCCCATGCCAATCACACCGGTATAAAGAAAGGAATCCGGACTTTGCCTTCCTATCTGAAACTTTTGGGATATCAAACGGCCATCGCCGGAAAATATCACATAGGTCCTTCGGCTGCTTATCCATTTGAATTGATCCATGGGACGAATGTACCGGAACAGGGGTATGAAGGCAAAGGAGTACTCTGGACCGATTTGAATATGGAACCAGTAGAAAAATGGCTGAAAACGGCAGCCCAATCAGATTCCGCCTTCTTCCTGATGGTCAATGATCACAGTCCGCATGTGATATGGCCTGAAAAGCCAGAATACGATTCCCGGATGGTGGATATACCACCTATCCACATAGATACGGATGAAACCCGTCATGCACGGGCACGATATTATACCGATATCAGCAAAATGGACCGGAATCTGGGACGGCTGTTGGATGCTCTGGCAGTCCATAATCTTTCGGACAATACCATAGTGATTTTTACCGCAGATCAGGGCCCTCAGTGGGCTTTCGGAAAATGGAATCTCTACGATTACGGAATACAGGTACCGTTGATCATACGGTGGCCGGGAATGGTACTGGGTGGAACTGTAAATAATGCACTGGTATCTCTGGTGGATATTTTACCATCCCTCGTTGAAATAGCCGGAGGAAAGGCATCAGAATATCCTTTTGATGGTAAAAGTCTACTTCCATTGCTCCAGGGTAAAAGCAGTTCACACCGCGATGAGGTGTTCGGATCCCATACCGGGGATGGAACTATGAACCAATCCCCCATGCGGATGATTCGGACCCATCGCTACAAGTATATTCTTAATCTCGCTCCGAAGATTCCTTATGTCACCCATATAGACAAAGCAACTGACCATGATGGCGGCCGGGAATACTGGTCATCCTGGGTGGAAAAATCTTACCAAAGTCAGCAGGCAGCCTCAGTACTGTGGCGTTATCACAATCGCCCGAACGAGGAATTGTACGACGTGATGCGAGATCCGTGGGAAACACGGAATCTGGCATTCGATCCTCATTTTAAGGAAATTTTGGAAGGTTTTCGTCAAAAGATGGTTGCATGGCGGACACAACAGAACGATCAGGAATCAGGCCCTTACCAATCACCCCAGAGGAAACCCGGGAAGCCAATGGTTCCGTATATATTCAGGTAGTAAATGTCCGTATGCGACAAAATTGGTCGATCAGAATCCAGCAGATCGATCCATTGGGCCGGATTGTCTGTTTGGTTTAATCACGAATATGGAATTGGAAAAAATTGGGTATTTCGGTACATTTGGAGCATGTCTTTGCGATTCGTCTATCACACCTGCCAATACTGATGATGAGAAAATTATTCCTGCTCGCCTTATTGTCTGCCCTTTTTCTTTCCTGTGAATCGGATACGATACCGTTCAATGTAGATGATCACGATCGGATAGCCATTGTGGGCAATACATTCGCGGAAGGATTCCAACGCCACAACTACTTCGAAACCCTGCTATACCACAGTTTCCCGGATAAAAACCTCGTGGTCCGCAATTTGGGCTGGAGTGCCGATGAAGTGGACCTGATGCCGCGACCACTCAACTTCCCATCCCTGGATCAACAATTGACAGAACTCGAAGCGGATGTGATCTTTCTTTCATATGGTCTCAATGAATCCTACCGCGGCGAAGCCGGACTGGAAGATTTCCGGCAAGACCTGGAGACATTTATCCTGCATTTGAAATCAATGCAATTCAATGGAGAAGGTCCACCCCGTCTGATTCTGTTGTCACCTGGATCTTATGAACAGCTGAGCCCGGAATTACCCGGGGAGCAATCCATCAATTATAACCTGAAAATGTATACAGATGCCATGCGACAGATTTCCAGAGATCAAGAGGTGGCATTCATTGACTTGCATCATCCCGTAAGAGACTGGATGGATCAGGAGAACGCCCCGTTAACCACAAATGGCATTCATCTCAACGACCAGAGCCGTATCAGGGTTGCTGAATTCCTGGCATCAAAACTACGGTTTCCAGTGGTCAAATGGGAAAACGATCCAACGATGAACAGCCTCCGGGAGATTGTTCGGGAGAAAAACAGGCATTTCTTCTATACCTACCGGCCGTCCAATAACGAATACATCATTGGTCGAAGAAAGGACTGGCCTGGTGGTCAGGTTTTACACCATGAAATCAGCCAAACCCGGAAAATCGTTTCAAAACTGGATTCGCTAATCTGGGATTATGCCAAATCTCCCACTGAATCTGTGTTCAGGAAACTGCCGGCGATCATCCAATACGGTGAAGGCCGACCCGAAACGCTGGCAGATCGGACTAGTTTTCCACCGGACAAAAATCAGTTTATCCTCAAGGAAGGCTACGAGATTGCGTTATTTGCATCAGAACAGGAATTTCCCATCGGCAACCCGGTCACGATGACTTTTGATGCAAAGGGCAGGTTGTGGTTGTCCACTATGCCATCTTATCCCAATTATTACCCAGGTGATCCGCCAAATGACCAGATTGTGATATTGGAAGACATCGACCAGGACGGACAGGCCGATCATTATAAAATTTTCGCCGACAGCCTGTATCTTCCGCTGGGATTTGAACTGGATGGTCAGGGCGTATATGTCACTGAGGCACCTGATTTATTATACCTTCAGGACACAACCGGTGACGATGTGGCGGATACAAGAGAATTCGTCCTGCACGGTTTCGGAACCGAGGATGCCCACCATTCGCTGAGCGCATATACCTGGGGCCCCGATGGCGCGCTCTATATGCACATGGGCACTTTTCTGCATTCCCAGGTGGAGACCCCGTACGGACCACAACGGGGAGCCTATGGAACTACATGGCGATACGATCCCCGACGGAAAAAGCTGGACAATTATATTTCCTATCCGTATGCGAACCCCTGGGGTAATGTCTTCAACCAATACGGCGACCATTTGATCGCCGATGCCTCTACGGGCCGGTGCCATTTCGGAACGCCTCTGAGTACGAATATTGATTATCCTAAAAAACATACCAGCCAGGCGGGTTTTCTCACCGCAGCATTTACCCCCAAGACCTGCGGGATGGAGATCATTTCCAGCAGTAATTTTCCAGACGAGGTACAAGGTGATATTTTGCTGAATACCTTTGTCGGGTTTCAGGGCATTCGACAGCATCGGTTAATTCCGGATAGTAGTCAATACCTGGCGGAAGAAGTGGAACCCTTGCTCCAATCCAAAGACCCCAATTTTCGTCCCGTGGACCTGAAATTTGGACCAGATGGGGCCTTATATGT
>CBFGVZ010000185.1:0-7092 GCA_965652315.1 uncultured Saprospiraceae bacterium
GTTGAGGTATTCGGTGAAATCCAGGTCCCATTCTGCCCGGTAATCGAGCCGTTTGAGTTGACTTCCGCTGTTGGGAACATACACATTCACCAGATTGAAGTCTTCAAAATCGGCCAACTGCACCCTTCCCTCCTGATCATGTGCTTCGATGTCGATGTCATTGATTACACTGTTCGGAGTTTTTCGACTGAGAATGCAAGTGCCCGAATAACCCTTGCGTAAGGCAGAATTGCAATACATATGGTAACCCTGGATATCTTTCAGGGCTTCCGCCACCTGATCGTCCTGGGCTTTGGTTTCCTGCAGGCAGATGATGTCCGGGTTCAATTCATACAATTTTTCTTCGAATCCCTTGCGCATTGCAGCACGGATTCCATTGACATTCCAGGTGATAACTCTCATTTAAAGTAAATTTTTCGGATTCATTTAAGCTGGCACAAATTAGGAAAAAAAAGATCAGAAGCCAAAATCATCACCCTGGCCACCCTCTTCGCCCGCTGGTTTTTCTGGTGCTTTTTGTTGATTGATCCGGTAGCTGAAGTTGAGAATAATTTGCCGGTTGCGCCAGACGAACACCTCTTCGGTATAAAACTCGGGCCCTTCCGCATATCCAGAATACTTTCGTTGGTTGAACAAATCCCGACCGGAAAGGGTCAGGGTCCCCTTGCCATTTAGGATATCCCTTGAGATTCCCATATCGACGGAATAAATGGCATTCCTTTTACCCTGGGTAGTGGTCCGGGGGGCGCGATAATCAAAGGATACCTGGACATCCAGGATCTTGGGAAATTTGAACTTGGCACTAGTTTGGCCTTCCATGCTTTTTGAGTTGCTGTAGTAATCCCTGTCCTGGTACGTCCCCTCCGTGATGGCCTGATAAAAATTGAGGCTAATGGTGTACTGGAGCCATTTGAAAAAATCATAATTCAGGTTCCATTCGATCCCGTAAGCGTTTTGGGTGTTGAGGTTCACAGGTACTTCCAGCTCTATACCGTCTTCAGTATATTGGCTGATCCGATCGATCACACCGGTTCTGTGCCGGTAGTAAACACTGGACAGCATCGAGCCTTTACCAAAATACCGCAAATAACCCGTCTCAAACGAGTTGGAGTATTCCGGATCCAGATCTGGATTGCCCACCCGACGGGACCGATTGTCACTGAAGTTGGAAAAGGGTAAGAGCATCCGGAACCAGGGGCGACTAAGTCTGCGGCTGTAACTCAATTGAAACTGGTTGGCGGGATCCAATTCATAGGAAAAATGTGCCGTAGGGAACAGATCGGTGTATTTTCTGTTGTTGTCCCTTCCTTCATTTTCCAGTCGTGTCGTGATGTCTGAATGTTCCAATCGCAGGCCAAACTGATATGAAATTTTATTCCATTTATTCCCGTAGATGGCATAAGCCGCATAAATATTTTCAAAATAGATTAGGTTGTCGTCGAATTCGGGCAGGATCTGCCATTCATCGAATTCATTGAGCTGGGTCACCTGAAAGTCATTGCTGACATCCCGGATATTGGCTTTGAGACCCGCTTCAAACATACCTTCTGTCCCGACCGGATCCATGTAATCCGCCTGGAATAAAAAGTTTTCTTCCCCTTCTCTGTTAAAGGAATGTTGCAGGAGGTCGTCCTCCATGGAGGTGAGGAAACTTTCCCGAATGTCGGAAATTTCATCGTCGAGATTGCGTAACCATTTGAAATCCAGGGTGAGTTTTCGGTCCTCTTCATCAAAGGTTCGGGTGAAATTGATCGCTGTCTCGAGGTCATTACCATCTTCATCCTCCATATCCACGCGTCGGCTTCTGGCCAGGATATTGTGATCTTCATCCAGGTCGCGATAATTGATTTCACTACGGTTTTCCCCATTGGAAAAACGGTAGATTCCCGAAGCGGTTATCGTACTGTGTTCGTTCAGGAAAAAGTCGGCGCCAAACTGATACCGGTTGGAGAGCCCTGAACGGTAGCGGTCCGTTTCACTTTCATATATCTGCGTGCCCTGTGCACCATCAAATCTCTGAAAGGTAGAGCCTTCGCCGGGCGATTTGCGATAATACAGTCCGCCATTGAGGAAAAGATTGATCCAGTCGCGTCGCAGGTTGAAATTGATCCCGGCGCCATATCGGTCCGGGTGACCGGCGGTGAGATCGATCGATCCATGAAATCCCTCCCGGCTTTCTTTTTTCATGACGATGTTGATGATCCCCACTTCTCCTTCCGCATCATATCTGGCCGAAGGATTGGTGATGATCTCTACCCGTTCGACCATGTCACTTTGGAGTTGTCGCAGGGCATCCGCAACGTTGTTTCCCAGTAATCCCGAAGGCTTGCCATCCACCAGTATGCGCACGTTTTGGCTTCCACGAAGGCTAACCTCGCCCTCCACATCAACCGAGATCGAAGGAATATTGTCCAGTAGATCTGCCACATTCGTCCCGGCATTGGCCAGGTCAGAACCCACATTGACCACCCGCTTGTCCAGTTTGAATTCCATCTGGCTGCGTTCGGCAGTCACTTCTATTTGATCCAGGACCATCCCCCCTTCACTCATCTGAAGGGTACCCAGGTTCACGGGGCCCGCATTACCCAGGCTTTCGATTTGAATGATCTGATCCTGGAAAGAAAGGTATTTGATTTGAATGGTATAGTTGCCAGTAGGAATGACAGATTTGAAATACCCATTATCGTCTGTGGATAGCCCATCCACCAGGACGGAATCCAGATCGTATATCTGAACGGTGGCAAATGGTAGTGGTTCCCCATCCGGATCGGTGACTGTACCGTCAATGTAAAATGTGCTTTCATCCTGGCCCCAACCTGTATAAACAGTCCCGGTCAGTATCGTCAGAGTAAATATGATATGTAATAAATTAATCTTCACTAGCTGGATTTATTCACAATTGATTGATTGGTAAATAAATATATCCTATGTTTCCCGGACATATTAACCCAGAAATCTGTTTAACATTAGATTAGGATTATTTGTGGGTTTACTCACATTAAAATTTTACCTCCACAGTCCAATTCCTACATTTATGAAGATGGTGTTTTTGCCGGTTTTTATGATTTGATCAGGAAATACCGATATTTGTATGAGCGAAATGAGATAGGAGGGTCGGACAACCATTGAAGCAATGATATGCGCCAAAACATTATTACCCGGAAGGAAGAGGATTATCTGAAGGGGCTGCTCCATCTCCGGTGGATCAACAAAGAGAATCGGATCGGGACCAATCAGCTCGCTGAAACGGTGGGAGTGGCACCAGCTACAGCCAACAGTATGCTCAAAAAACTGAAAGAAAAAGGCTGGGTGGATTACGAAAAATATGGAGCGATCAATCTCACCAGTGAAGGGGAGAACATTGCGCTGCAATTGATCAGAAAACACAGGCTTTGGGAGACCTTTCTACACGATACGCTGGACTTTACCTGGGATGAAGTGCACGAGGTGGCGGAACAACTCGAGCATATCCATTCCGAAAAGTTGATTGACCGGCTGGATGCCTTTCTGGGACACCCCACCCTGGATCCGCACGGTGATCCCATCCCCGATTCCGATGGGAAATTTGAAAAAATACCACAAAAAACTTTGTCCGAAATGCCGGTTGGGAGCAAAACTATGGTGGCTTCCGTGCGGGATACTTCGGCTTCCTTCCTGCAATACCTCAGTGAAATGGATATGGATCTGAATACTGAAATTGAGATTCTGGATCGGCAGGAGTTTGATCAATCTATGTTGATCCGGGTGAACGACAACGCCTTCCGTGTATCCGAAAAATTTTCCAGGAATGTGTTTGTGGTGTCGGGGTGAGAGAAGGGCCTTCGTCCTTCGGAATCAGTTTTGGGGTCTGACGTTTCGGCCGTCTTATTAGAATGAAGCGTGGGGATGAGAGCTGGTGTGGAGTGCAGTGGCTGTCCTCTGGGAATCGACAGGGACGGTGATTCATTTTTACGCCCTTGCGTCTGTGCGGGGAAATTTTCATTTTGTTGCAATTTGTCGATGCTGAAGTCCATCATCCTTGCGGGGCAAACTCCAACCTCCCAGGTGGAGGTTTGACAATCCGGGAATTTCATATGTATTTTTGGTGTGGAAAGTTGTAATGGAAGGTCGCAATGGATTACACCTCTACTTTTGTATCTTTGAAAAAAAAACAGAAGATTATGTTTCCTAAAATAAACCCTGAGCATACGCCCTCCTGGAATAAACTGAAATTCAAAGTCGATTCCGCACTTTCTGTATCATTACAGGATTACTTTGAGAATCCGGAACGAGTAGCTGACTTCTCTTTGTCCTTCAAAGATCTTCATCTGGATTTTTCAAAAAATCTACTGGATAAAGAAACGCTTGTTTTATTGCGGAAACTGACCGAAGATTGTCAGCTGGATCAGGCGCGGCAGGCTTTTTTTACCGGTGTACCTATTAATGAAACCGAGGGCAGGAGCGTTCTCCATACAGCACTACGGATGCCCCGGGGAGAATCTCTGGTCGTGGATGGTACAGATGTGAACGCTGAAGTCTGGACAGTACTGGATAAAATGGCCGATTTTGTCCGGGACCTGACTGAAGGGGATTGGCAGGGCTATACCGGAGAACGTATAACCGATGTGGTCAATATCGGGATCGGTGGTTCCGACCTGGGAGCGGTTATGGTTTATGAAGCGCTGACACCGTATCACACGACGGGTATTACCTGTCATTTTGTGTCCAACATCGACGGGAATCAGATGTATGAAGTACTTCGGAAAGTCGATCCAGCCCGGACCCTCTTCGTCGTATCTTCCAAGAGCTTTACTACCATCGAAACCATGACCAATGCACACACCGCCCGCCAATGGTTGTTGGACCAGGGTGCCGGGGAAAAGGATGTAGCCCGGCATTTCGTAGCGGTATCTACCAACGAACAGAAGGTAGTGGAATTTGGAATTGATAGCCGCAATATGTTTGAATTCTGGGATTGGGTGGGTGGCCGGTACAGCGTATCTAGCGCGATTGGCCTTCCGGTCATGTGTGCCATCGGTCCAGATCATTTTTTTGAATTTCTGAAAGGGTTGCATGAAATGGATGTGCACTTCCGGGATACACCAGTGGAATCCAACATCCCGGTGACTTTGGCGCTAATTGGGATCTGGTACAATAATTTTCTGGGAGCTGAAACGGAAGCTATTATACCATATTATCAATACATGCACCGCTTTCCGGCTTATTTCCAGCAGGGGAATATGGAAAGCAATGGTAAAAGCGTGGATCGGAACGGCAATCCAATCAAGTATCAGTCGGGCCCCATCATCTGGGGTGAACCCGGGACCAATGGCCAGCACGCCTTTTTTCAGTTGATCCATCAGGGTACGAAGTTGATTCCCTGTGATTTCATCGGTTTCGCGCAAAGCCACCACGATTCGGGTGAGCATCACCGGATTCTGATGGCCAATTTTTTTGCGCAAACCGAGGCGTTGATGGTGGGCAAAAGCCAGGAAGAAGTCCTGGTGGAACTGAGTGATGCCGGACTGGAGCAGGACGAAATCAATTTTCTGGCCCCCTATAAAGAATTTAGCGGAAACCGGCCTACCAATACCATCTTGCTGAAAAAACTTACACCGCAAAGCCTGGGCTGGCTGGTGGCTATGTACGAGCATAAAATATTTACCCAGGGCGTTATCTGGAATATTTTTTCGTTTGATCAGTGGGGGGTGGAACTCGGGAAAAAACTGGCCAACCGAATACTGGAAGAACTCCGGAGCGAAGCCGCGGATGCGGGGCATGACCCTTCCACGACGGATTTGTTACAAAAATATCGTTCATGGCAGTAAAAACAACGGATACAGTGTGGAAAATCGTGGGCTGTGTCCGGCATTATGCCTGGGGAGGGCGAAAGTTTATACCAGCGATAACCTGTCTGGCTAATGAAGAGGAACAGCCTTACGCTGAGTTGTGGTACGGCCAGCATCCGGACTGCCCGTCCACTACTACGGGTGGAAGTTCGCTGGCTGAATTGATGGCGTCCAGGCCCGAAAAGTTCCTGACACCGGAGGAGCGGAATCGCTGGGAGGATAGACTGCCTTACCTATGTAAAATCCTGGATGTCGATGATATGTTGTCCATACAGATCCATCCCGATAAGACACAGGCAGAGGCGGGTTATCACAGTGAAGACGATGCTGGTATTCCACTGACGGCGGTCCACCGGACTTTTCGTGATCGCAATCACAAGCCAGAACTTATGTTTGCTTTGAGTGAATTCTACCTCCTTCACGATTTCCGGCCAGAAACGGATATGTTGCAACATCTGGCTAGTCATGGGACTTTAGAAAAAATCAGTTCCAAAATCAGCGATCTGGGCTTGCCGACTTTTTTTAATTTGTATATGACGCTGAGCCAGGATCGGATTAATAATTTGCTCCGCCCTTTTGTGACTTCACTCCTGGAAAAGAACATCCCGGAAGAACCGGAAAACCCGGATTATTGGGCGCGTAGAGCGGTGGATCGCTTTTGCAGTCTTGAAAAAATCGACCGGGGAATCCTGGCCTTTTATCTGCTGAACCTGATTCGCTTGTCTCCCGGTGATGTGGTATTTCAGGATAACGGGATCCCGCACGCTTATCTGAGTGGACAGAATATCGAAGTCATGTCCAATTCAGACAACGTGATCCGCGGCGGCCTGACTTCCAAATATATCGATTCTGCCGCTATGAGCGATCTGGTCCGGTATGACAAGCGACAGATCCACCGGTTGTTTCCGACAAAAATCGACGATACCCGCGTCGTTTTTACACCACCTATACCGGAATTTAATCTTTCCGTGATCGACCTGAAACCTTATCAGGAATACGAAATCGACATCACCGGGATTTCGATTTTATTCTCTACGGTAAATTGCTTTATGATCCGTACGCTTTACCAGGAGCTACGCATCAGCGGGGGAGAAGCTGCCCTGGCCCGGGCAGGGGAAAGTCTGGTTCTGATGTGTCGGACCTCGGCCCAGATATTCCTGGTGAGTACGCAGGGGGCAGAGGCTGAGGGGCGGTAGTGGTTTTCGATGGAATACAGCGATTGCTAAGCCTGCGTGGTCCTTGTGAGCGGCAAAGGATTGGTAAG
>CBFGVZ010000186.1:0-7060 GCA_965652315.1 uncultured Saprospiraceae bacterium
TCTGTTATGAAGATTGTTATGGAATCTTAGTTATTTTTTCGCGTTTTATCTCTTCACCAAAAAGGTGAAAATCTGTGGATTTTAGAAGTTCAGACTCAAAATCCTGCTTACACATTTAGGCTCATTAGAGAAAAGATATTCATGCAAATTTCAGACCGTAAAACAAGGATTTACCTCAGATTCGCATTTTTATAAATCAAGTTCATCATTAATCGAAAATTTCTTTAGTGGCGGCTGGTTATTTATCCGGCAGACTTGCGAATATGAGGAAAGACACAGAATTGGAACCCATAAAATGTATTTCTACGACTATTTCTATCTTTTTGTCAGGGCAGGTTTATCACCCCGTACATAATCATATATCAATCGGGAGATGGACGACATCGCCTCATCAGCCCGGGCCATATCCTTTACATTTTTGGACAAAAGAACCAAAACATACCACTTACCATCCGGCAGGAAGACGATGCCAGAATCATGGTGTACACCAGTGATCCATCCCGTTTTGTGGGCTACTTTTACGTTTTTGGGCAGTTTGGCGGGGATCAGGCTGTTAAATTCCTGATCGATCAGAATGTCGATCATCGCCTGACAATTGACCGAATCGATTATAGCGAATTTGGCCAGGTTTTCATAGATCACCATCAGATCGAAAGCGGTAGTGGTATTGCTCAGACCGGCTTCATAGGCTTTGATGTCTTCCACACCCCGCAGCACCTGAATATCCTTCGCCCCCAGGTCGCGCATGGTCTTGGTCACATTTTGCGCGTTGAGCTTGTCGATGAGGATATTGGTGGCCAGGTTACTGCTTCGGGTAATCATCCGGTAAATAAGCTCCTTCCAGGTCAGCTTCTTCCCGATGGACCGATACAGGTCCGGATCCCCATCCACATCGGGAGACAACTCGAACGCACTGCTATCCACGATACTGTAAAACTGATTGTATATTTCCACAGAATCAGTCAATCGCTGTTTACTTGCATGAATGTGCCTGAACGCTTCGATCATTACCGGTGTTTTCATGGTACTGGCGGCGTGAAATGTCTCATGCGCATTGATCTGTATTTGTTCTCCATTTTCCGGATTGAGAAATGCCACCGCAAATTCCCCGTTCGTGGTGTCGATTAATTCATTAATCTGGTCTGTAATAAGGGGTAACTGCTGAATCGGGTTACAGCCTGGAAATCCCGCTATCAATATGAAAAGGAGAAAAATATATATATTTTGAGAGAACATTTTCATTGGTTGAATGGATAAATCCTTATCAAAAGGTCGACCAGAAATGCCAAATCCGGATCACATTCCAAATTCGATTCTGCAAATATAGTACATAATTGATATTGCTCCTATGCGTGGGAGGATCTTAACCTTCATAAGTCCCCCCCAACCGGCCGGATGATGAGTTCTTCCATCACTGCATTGGGAGCCAGACGGATGGCTGCAAGAACCATTTGCGCTACGCTGGCCGCATCCATCAGTCGGTCTTCGGGAAAGTCCGCACCAGCCCAACTATCGGTCCAGGTGGCTCCAGGCAGGATGTTGGTCACCCGAATTCCATATTCACGGACTTCTTCCCGGAGGGTTTTCCCGAATCCATGCAATGCGTGTTTTGAAATGGCATAACTGCCTCCGTTCGCAAAATCCCGGACACTGGCTACTGAACACATGTTAATAATGTGACCGGATTGTCTTCGGATCATGGCAGGCAATAGAGCCCGGGTCAGGAAATAAGCACTTTCGAGGTTGGTCTGCATCACCAGGTCAAATACCCCTTCCGGTTCGTCCTGAATCCTTCCGGGTTTGAAATTCCCGGCATTGTTGATCAATACATCAACCTGACCGAAGAACTTTAGGACCTCTTCTGCAAAATGGGTCAGTACTGCCCTATTCCGGACATCCACCTGCCTTACGAACACACGACCACTATTCGGTAGACCAGCAAGCTGCTCCTGCAATTGTCGCAGGTCCTCCTGAGTCCGTGCACACAATGCCAAATCCCAACCCTCTGAAGCCAGGATATCGACTATGGCCCTCCCGATTCCCTTTGTAGCTCCTGTAATAACAACGACCATTTTCCGTTTTTTATAGATTATGGTAAATGCGTATGACCAAATATAGATTATTTTATCATATTTACATCCGATGATCAAACCCTTATTATTTCATACCGGCCGATACATAACCATGCTGTATTCGACTCTACGCAGGCCATCCAATTTCAGGATGTACTGGAAAGAGACGATCCGGCAAATGTATGATATCGGGGTTGGTTCGGTAACTATCGTGGCTCTGATTTCAATATTTATCGGGGCGGTGTCGGCGGTGCAATTCAGTTACCAGATCGGTGGGACATTTATTCCCAAATATTACATTGGTTACATCGTACGGGACATGACGATCATCGAACTGGCACCAACTTTCACTGGGCTGGTTCTGGCCGGAAAAGTGGGTTCAAATATGGCCTCGGAGATCGGGGGGATGCGGCAAAAGGAACACATTGATGCAATGGAGGTGATGGGGGTCAATACAGCAAGCTATCTGATCATGCCCAAGATTATCGCTGCCGTGCTGATCATCCCGATTCTGGTTTGCATCGGCGCTTTTGTCAGTATAATCGGTGGATACATAGCCTCTGTGCCTTTCGGGGATTTGTCCAATCTCGATTATGTCAAGGGGTTGCGTTCCTTTTTTGTCCCATTCAACGTGGTGATGATGCTGATCAAGGCCTTTGTTTTTGCTTTTATTCTGACGTCGGTATCCTGCTACCAGGGATATTATGTTGAAGGAGGTTCGATCGAATTAGGTAAAGCCAGTACCAATGCGGTGGTCATCAGTGATGTGTTGATTCTACTGGCCGATTATATCATTGTTCTAATGCTCACAACCTAGATTCCAACTTTCGTGATTAGATGCGAACACATATATAAAAGTTTTGACGAAAATGAAGTTCTGACCGATATTTCGATCGAATTTGAGGCGGGGAAAAACAACCTCATCATCGGAAAAAGTGGAGCCGGCAAAACCGTACTATTGAAAATCCTTGTCGGACTGATGTCTCCCACCTCAGGAGATGTGTGGTACAACGATACCAATTTCCTCATCCTCAGGCATCGGGAGCTTCAGAAATTACGCAATCAAATCGGCATGTTGTTTCAGGGTTCTGCTCTTTTTGATTCGATGACCGTCGAGGAAAATATTCGATTCCCTTTGGATATGTTTACTACCATGACCCGAAAGGAAAAGAGTATGCGCGTTAACTATTGCCTGGAACGGGTCAATCTTGAAGGGATCAATGCTCAATACCCTTCGGAAATTTCGGGTGGAATGCAGAAAAGGGTGGGGATTGCCCGTTCGATCGTGATGGAACCGAAATACTTGTTTTGTGACGAACCCAACTCCGGACTGGACCCCAAAACATCCATTGTAATCGATGATCTGATCAGCAGTATTACCCACGATGATCACATCACCACCATCATCAACACGCATGACATGAATTCAGTGTTGGAAATCGGGGACAATATCAACCTCCTACACAACGGACGCCTGGCCTGGCAGGGCTCCAGGTCTGAGGTACTGAAATCACAAAATGAACAACTCGTCGATTTCATTTTTGCCTCTCCTTTTCTGAAGAAACTACGCGAGCAGGCGTTGGGGAGATGATATTATTTATGTATTGTTTCTACCATCCCCCCATCGGTCCATAACTATATTTAAGAATTGGCGTAATCCAGACTTTGCTTCACAAATTCCGTCAGACCTTTTCCACTCAACATGTTCTGATTGAGCAAAGCCAGGTTGTACAGGTATTTTGTAAAATCCGCCTTTTTATCTTCACTCCGCATATTATTCAGTTTTTGAGCGATCAATGGATGATTGCCATTGATTACCACCTGATGCATGCCCAGCCCCTGACCCGGGAATTGACCAGATTGCAACCGCTGCATTTCTTCCATCCGTCGCATAAACTCCGGCTTCACAATCTGAACCGGGTCGGAATCCACGGGTAAAGCCCGGATTTCAAGTCGGTTTTCATCTACACCCGTGACCGTCTGAAACAGGCTTTTGATTTTTTCCTTATCCTTATCACTGAGTGCTGTTTCCTTCTCCTCTTCTTTGGCCACCAATTGGTCAACGGTGTCACTATCAACCCGGACAAATCGAATCTTGTCCCACTTATATTCCAGTGTCTGCACAAAATGATTGTCCAGTACCTGGTCGAGTAAAAGCACATCGTATCCATAATCCCGGGCTGCTGTAATAAAACTGTCCTGAGCATCCGGATGGAAGGTATAAATGGCTACCCGAACTTCATTTTTATCGGTCTGGTTGTCTTTGATTTTATCAATGTAATCTTCTATCGTGAAGTATTCATTTTCCGTATTCTTGAGCAGGGCGATATCTTTCACCCGATCGTAGAATTTGTCATCACTGATCATTCCATACTTGATGAATACGCCGATATCCTCCCATTTGCTTTCAAATTGTTTACGGTCCTCATTGAAAAGTTCTTTGAGTTTTTCGGCCACTTTCTTTGTGATGTATCCGGTAATTTTCTTCACATTCCGGTCGCTCTGTAACGCGCTACGGGACACATTCAGGGGGATATCCGGGGAATCGATCACACCGTGGAGAAGCGTCAGAAACTCCGGAACGATCTCCTTCACTTCATCCGTCACATACACCTGATTGGAATACAGGTGGATTTTATTTTTCTGAACTTCGAGTTGATTGTGAATTTTCGGGAAGTACAATACGCCCGTGAGGTGGAAAGGAAAATCGATATTCAGATGGATCCAGAACAGGGGCTGATCACTATATGGATAAAGTTCCTCATAAAAATCCAGGTAGTCCTGGTCGGTCAGGTCACCCGGATTCTTTTTCCAAAGCGGATGGGTGTTGTTGATGATGTGGGGTACTTCCATCGTTTTGACTTCCGCCTCTTCGTCACCTCCAGCATCCTCATCATCGGCTTCCGGAACCGGCACTTCTTTAGTACCAAACTGGATGGGTACGGGCAGAAACTTACAGTATTTGTTCAGCAGATCTTCGATGGTAGATTTCTCGAGGTATTCCTCATCTTCTCCTTCGATATGCAAGATCACATCGGTACCAATTTCCGATCGGGTCGCTTCTTCAAGCGTATATTCAGGTTCTCCCTCACAGGTCCATTTGACGGCCTGAGCTCCTTCCTGCCAGGATTTTGTAATGACCTCCACTTTTTTGGCAACCATAAAAGAGGAATAGAAACCAAGACCAAAATGACCTATGATTCCGCTGCCTTCATCTTTATATTTCTCCAGAAAATCGTTGGCACTGGAAAGCGCCATCTGATTCAGGTATTTTTTGACTTCATCTTCGGTCATACCGAGTCCCTGATCAGAAATCGTCAATGTCTTTTTGTCAGAGTCGATTGAGATCGAGATCTGCAGATCTTCTGTGGAACCTTTAAATTCTCCTTTCCGACTCAGCGTTTTTAGTTTTTGAATAGCATCTACCGCATTGGAAACCAGCTCTCTAATAAAAATATCCTGGTCGGAATACAAAAATTGTTTGATAATGGGGAAAATATTCTCCGATTGCACCGAAATTTGTCCTTTATTCATATTACATCAAATTTTTCGTTTCCCCATAAGATTCAAATTACATGCCAGCCGGATTTTACTGCCAAAATGTCGGAGATTGGCCAATCTGACCTTCCTGTGATTGCGATTCTCTGCTTTCATTCTGAGCGGTGCACTGGTGGCCAGTCCTGGTCAAAATTCAACCCCCTGCCAATTATTTTAATTCTTACAAAATAAAATGAACACCATTTGAGTTATACCTGTGTAAATAAGATCGTATATTTTCTTATGCGATTACTTTACTCATGGTCTAGACCGGTTCTTACATAGGGGGATTTTTCGAACCGGTCTTTTTTTCTTTTCATTCAGGTCGCGTGCTCCACATCCTTTATCTATCTCTTCCTTGTTCCTTTATTGGTCGTTTGTTTTTTCCAGGTGTGAGCGTCACATCCATAAATGCTAGTATGGACAACACTGATTCCAAAGAATATTGGCATCCTCCTTATCAAATATTTCATATTTTTACGTTTTGAATAAGAGCGGAGGTGATGGGTTGAATGGAAAATTCGTTTTATTTTTGATTCAAATTATCGTACAGCTATGAAATTAAAGCCAATTGAAAAAGTAAGTGGTATAAGCCCGCAGGAATTTCAGAAAAGATATCTTCATACCAAAACACCGGTTGTATTGAAAGACATCGCAGCAGACTGGCCGGCTACAAATAAATGGACCTGGGATTTTCTCAAGTCTGAATACGGACATCTTATTGTACCATTGTTTGGTAAGGATTATCACAAAGCCGGGAAGGGTTACATGACACCGACAACTACCATGAAACTGGGGGATTATCTCGATTTGATCCGCTATGAACCCACGGATTTGCGAATGTTTTTATACAATATTTTCGAACATGCCCCTCGTATGGCCGACGATTTTAGTATCCCGACCATCATGGATGGATTTATGGAAAAATATCAGTATATGTTTTTCGGAGGTGCCGGATCCAAGGTAGCTCTGCACTATGACATTGATTATTCCTGTGTGTTTCACACCCATTTTCAAACCCAAAAGGAATGTATCCTTTTTGACGAAAACCAGAAAGTATATCTTTACAACCACCCTTTTACTGTACAAAGCCACGTCGATGTTCTGAATCCGGATTATGAAAAATTTCCTGCATTGCGGTATGCTGAGGGATACCGGACTATCCTGGAACACGGTGAGACGCTCTTTATGCCTATGGGCTGCTGGCATTTTATGCACTATGTAGTGGGGGGATATTCCCTGAGTCTGCGCGCCAATGCATCCCTGATAACCAAAGCCAAAGGTTTGATGAATATTTCCCGCCATTTTATCGTAGATAAGGGAATGAACAAAGTCATGGGAGAACGTTGGAAGCAACTGAAAGAAGACATTGCTGAGCGACGGGCGGAGAAGGTTATGGCGTGAACCGACTGACGACTTACAAATTTAGATTTACGATAGGGGTGAAATTA
>CBFGVZ010000187.1:0-6960 GCA_965652315.1 uncultured Saprospiraceae bacterium
CCGGTGCCGTATATGGATGGCCATCCTCCCGCGAACCAGAACGGGCTGTTACCATTTCCATTATAAAACCACTCAGAATCTACCTGCTCGAAATTACCGCCCTCGGAAAGAATCCAATCTCCTTCCTGGAGCAACAGGTATGGGAAGTATTCAAGTACGAGTCCTTCCACTATGATATTTATGGGCTTCTCATTGAATTCGAACAACAATTGAAGGAATCCGTAAAGTTTTTGATCATCAGAAGCACTTGCCAGAAGATTAGTGATATAACTACCTGACACGATATCTTCGATCGTCACTTCCGTGCCATCCGCTTTTTTGAGGATTACACAGTTCATGTATTCCTCAAATACATCAGGTCCCTGGAATGCCGCATTCAAAATACCTGCTTCGATAATTGTAGCCGGGATTTCATAGGTTACCCCTCGAAGTTTTGAATAAGGCAGTTCATAATCGTGCAGTCCAATGGGCTGCTTCCAGGAAGCGTATCGTTTGAGCCCATCACCTTGATTGGGTACGGGAATGATATCGCAGTAGAAGGAATCCTCGGGTGTTCCAACAAAAGCATCTGGAGTCAATCGAGGCAATCGGAATACAACGATGGAATCTACCAATGTGGACAGTCTGCCATCTTTGTCATATACCTCCCAGGTCCGAATAATCACTTCGGACGTATCACTATCAATATTACAATGGTAAGGCATAATCCAATCCGGCTGAACCTTTGGTTTGGATACTCTTCCTCCACAAGGAGAAACAGCAGTAGGCACATGCGTGCTAGGTGAAGGTATCTGGCCACAATACACATTAATCTTACCAGTATCTACATTGTCTCCGGTAACAGAAGTTCCAAATGCAGAGACCAGTACAATTGACGGCGTTCCGCTTAGAGTCAGGACACCTTTATCACAGGTCCCCACAGTATTCTTTACAGAGTATGCCAGGTCTTTGCCAATGTATGAACAAACATTCCACGTGACCGTCTGGTCTGCAGATGCGAAAGTAAAGTTCTCAATACTTCCGCCCCACTGATTGAGGATAGACACCGTAATAGGGTACACATCTGCAGTATGGTTACTGACAAAATCGTCTGCTCCTACTTCCACCTCTCCATCTGCGTTAATGGATGGCGAAAAACGGGAACAGTTTGGCGCTTGTGTTTGCGCCTGAACTTGCATTGGCAGTACCAGTAGCAAAAGGGCCAGACAAGGAATCAGACCCTGTAGCCATTTTGTTTCCAGACACCACGCCTGCAGAATTTTCGTAAAATTCGTCTTTTTCATGAGTTCTAGTTTTGGTTAAATAAATCGGTTTTTAAAAAATGTTTTGATTAGGAAAATTGGTTCTAAAAATTTTTACCCAGGATTTTGTTGATAGGAACCTATCTGAGAAGGGCGCCTGCAAAAGCAGACGGAATGAGGATAAGCTGATAAATATTAAGCGTAAAATTCATTCATTCACAGAGTCAGTTGGTTATCGAAAAATTCTGGTTTTTGGTTAAAAAAATTGGTTCAATAGATTTTGGCGGTTTCAGGTCCGCCCGTGTTTGAAATTGGTTATTTGGTTCTTCTATGTCTCCATATTACAATAACCGTACCTGTTTTTTATAGCAACAAAAAAATATGTATAAAAAGACTGATAATCAAGCATATATATTTTAATATATAGATAGTTAAAATTTATACCGAGCTTTTCCGGTCCATTCATTATTCCATTCATATCACAATATTATCCCATATATCATAGGCCATAAATGACCGAAATTGGAAACTATTCCGGCCAATTAAACTTGTCATTGAAAATGGGAAAGGGCAGGGGCTTTTAACCGTACTCCGGGATAATCATGTAGGGGTCTTGGGACTTTATTCGAGTCTTAGGCAAATGATTAAAAAGTGACGATTTCTCCCTGACGAAGAGTGTTAACGTCTTTTCCGTCCGTTGGTATTTTCGTCTTCGGTCCTGCTCAGGTCAAACCGAAGTGAGATTTCATGGGAACCATTACTGTAGGATTGAAAATCTGAAAAGGAGACCCCATACGAATAAAGGATCGTCATCAGATCAATGCGCGTGCCAAGTAATATATGTGCGGCGTTGCCACCACCGAGGCTATAGGTAAATCCACCGATCAACTGATCGTCAGCATAATAACCAAGTAAATTAAAATCAGCCTGAAAAGGCGCATTTCGTACTTTTCGGATCGCCAGTGAAGGCTCAAAGTCAAAGTTATACTCAGGCAACTCCATTCTGTAACCCGCATAGCCGATAAAATACTGAAACAACGCACTTTCCACGTCAGCTGCATTGTCATCACTGTCCACCCGGGTACGGATCAGATTGGGGAGTGATACACCGGCAAAAAACCCATCGGGTAGCCTGGCATGAACACCAAAAGCTGCATCGAAAACATCGTATCCATTGGCTGCCTGATCAATGATAGGATCCCCGGGATCGAGCCCGTTCCCCACTAATGCAGAGGCTTGAAGCTTATATCTTTCATAGCCGGTGGACAAACCTATGCTAAATCGGGTTTCCTCAATATCAAACTGATAGGCGTAGGACAGCGCTCCGGCAGTTTTGTTCAGTGAACCCAAATTGTCAGAGACAACCAGGGCACCTAGTCCGATCTTTTCACTGATCATCCCGTTGTATCCAGCGGTAAAAGTCTGTGGATTTCCCGGAAATGAATTCCAGCGGCTGATGTAATTTAACATAATCACATGACCATTCATTCCGGTAGCCGCCGGGTTGAGCAAATGATAATTGATTTTATAGTGCTGGTGTGAACCAGATTCCTGGGCGTTCAAATGTCCTGTTGTCACTCCGCAGAAAATGGCGAAAATATATGGTATAAATTGTTTCATAGCTCTTACCTGTGTTATAAGTCAAATTCCATGTCGAAGGATCAATTCAGCCTTCTCAATAAGGTGATATGTCCTTTATGCTGTGTGGTCGTTCCATTGGGTTCCTGAACTTCCAATACGAAGTAATACACCCCATCGTCCAGTGTCTGACCGTCGCCGTCAACACCAGTCCAGCGGTTGGCGTAATTTTCTTCCCGGTAAACCATCGCACCGTATCGGTCAAATATGGTCAGGGTATTGATCGTACCCTCCACGCAGGCGATTCTCAACTCATCATTCAATCCATCGGCATTTGGCGTCATCACCTGTGACGCGCTGAAGCAATCCTGGTCATCCACGGAAACATAACCCGTGCCCTGTGCCATACATCCAGTTGCATCGGTCACGATAACCTGGTAGCTGCCTTCGGTCAGTCCCCCGATAAATACGGTGGTAGAACCCGGAGTTTTGTCGTTCCAGGAGTAACTATATGGTTGGGTTCCTCCCTGGACTTCTGCCTTCGCTGTACCCGCATCACCACCATTGGAAGGTGTGGTGACCACCCTCACGATCATTTGGTTGGGTTCTTCCAGATTGAATGTGGCTTCCGCCGTATTGCCGTCTGCATCGGTCACCTCCACTGAGTATTCTCCGGTACCGACATTTTGGATGGATTCCGTATTATCGCCGGTACTCCAACTGTATGTATAGGGAGCCGCCCCATTGCTGGCATTGGCCCGCAAGGTAGCATTGGACTCACCATTACAACCTAGTGGAGAAGTCACCTGGATGACTACGTTAAATTCGCCGGTACCAATCGTAAAATCGCTACTTACCGAACAGCCATTTCCATCCGTAACGGTAAGGGTATAGGTGCCATTAGACAGGTTGGAAAGGTCCTCCTGGTCTGATCCATTGCTCCAGCTGTACATATAATTTCCGCTTCCGCCCGTTACGGTCACATCAATAGCGCCGTCATCCCCCTGATTGGTCTGAGTAATATCTCCATCGATCATGATTTCTTCAGGATCACTCAACACCACGTCACCGCTTCCGATCTCGGTTCCGGAATTGTCCGTGACGACATAAGAATAGGTGCCCGCAGCCAGAGAAGAGATCGTAGCTGAAGCGCCTACATTTTCTCCACCGCTGGTCCAGGAATAGGTATATGGTGATTGACCTGAATTAACCGTCAGGGTGATGGAGCCATCGTTGTTACCGGGACAGGTCGGGCTGGTCCGCTGCACGGTCACGCCTTCCGGTTCACCGACGGTAACGGATCCTTCACAATATTGGAAATCATAAGGTTGACCTTCTATATCGGTAGCCAGCTGACTGGTATTGTTGTCTCCTGTAAAAGTGATACTGGTATTGGCGCCATCCGAGCCTACCACATCGAAGCAAAGTTTGAACAGAATGGAATTGTCTTCCAGTGTCAGTCCTGCGAGGTCCGGATCGCTGTATGTCCAGCTCAGGATAAATTTACCCTCAGCGCCTTTATCCAGGCTGTAGTCCAAACCAGACAAAGGTACATTGACCGATTCCACGGAAGGATTGCTCAGAACAGCAGGGTCCCACTCGATTAAGGTTTGCAGTACACCCATGCGGTCAATACCTTTACCCACGACATCCACGCAGACATTGGAGCCCTGGGGAGAGGCCACATTAGAAGCAGCCACAGAGAATCCGGATTTATCACAATTTGTACTTCCCATTCCTCCGCCTCCCCCGGCTGAAATCTGCCCATTGGAAAGATTATAATCCACGGTGGCTGTACTGCCATCTACGATGGTTGTAAATTCGATTGATTGTGGAGAGCCACTAAAATTGATAGCGGACTGTCCATTTGATCTGGTTATTTTGAAACACAACTCAGCGATCACCCGATCATCCGGTACTGAAGTCGGATCGGAATCGGGAGAAGACCAGGATATGATCAACGCATCATTGGACTCGATCGATTCTGTGCTGATGGAAGCGTTGCTGAAATTGGTCAGATCGAAATTGCGACCTTCCACATATTCTATGAAATCCGGATCAAATTTTATGCTGTACTGCATGCCGACAATATCCGTAAAATTGGACACTGTGATCGGAACACAGACGGTCTCTCCCTGACTTCCAGACGCAGATCCAATGGTAAGGCTGACCCGACCCGGACCTCCTGAGCCCCCCTCACCGATCGTCACTGTCCCGGCGTTCGCACTCATACCAATTTCATTGTATTGGTTGTCTATCATTTCCACTTTCAGTCCAAATTCTCCGAAATCCACTTCCTGCGGAATATCTACAGTGGCAGTAGTGTTCCCGGTGGCGACAATTTCAAATTCAATGGTAAAAAACAGGCCATCATCGGGGATGGTAAACCCTTCATCGGTAAGTACATTGGAATAAGACACAATGATCAATCCCTCGTTGGCATTCACCGGAGAATAATCGACATTTTGATCATCAAATGATTCGAGAATGGTCGTCATATTTCGGACATTGACCACTTTCAGTTTGTCCGGATCAAATTTCACAGCAAACTGAAAACCTACGATGGATTCAAAGTCTGCCACCCGCACATCTATACTCACAATATCCCCCGTATTCCCTTGTGCATCGGACAATGTAAATACCGGCTGCGCTGCCACACTTCCCAGGAGTGCAAAGAAGAATACAATGGCTGTAAAATATCTGATCATAGCATTATTTTGTATCAAGTTCCAAATCAATTTACTAACGCTCCGATTCATCTCTGCGTATATGAATATACCCTGTATAATCCGTTTACGTCTGAACAGCCATTCCTCCCGGTCGGTACAGGAATTATGGCAGGTGTAAATCAATCTTCAGTGAGGCTTAATACAAAATCTATTCCAAAAATCTTTAATACGTGTTTTTAACACTATTTTCGGTTCGTGTAAGAAGGGGCAGGAATGAGACGGGAACCTTCCGTATTTTTGAGGGCATAACTAAAACCGGGATGGATACAATACGCACCTGTATTCCCTGCCTTATCCAGTGCCAGAAATCCAATCTGGAAATCTTTATAATTTTGCTTGCGGGTAATACGTAAAACAGCCTCACGGCAGGCTTCTTCCGGACTTTTCCCCTGCCGCATCAATTCTACCACGAGGAAGGTGCCGCAGGTTTTGAGCACGGCTTCTCCCATTCCTGTGGCCGTGGCCGCTCCCACTTCGTTGTCCACATATAGCCCGGCGCCGATAATAGGGCTGTCCCCCACACGGCCATGCATTTTATAAGCCAGACCACTGGTGGTACAGGCTCCGGATAGATTGCCTTGAGCATCCAGTGCGACCATGCCGATAGTGTCGTGGTTCTCGATATTGATAATGGGCTTATATTCTGATTTTTTCTTCCACTTTTCCCACTCTTTCCGGGATTCGGGTGTAAGCAGATTGGTTTTTTCAAATCCCTTTTCCAGTGCAAACTGCAGGGCACCTTCACCAGAAAGGATGACGTGAGGTGTGTCTTCCATCACTTTACGTGCCACGCTAACCGGATGAACGATATGTTCGAGAAAACAGACCGAGCCGGCATTGCCAGTTTCATCCATCACGCAGGCATCCAATGTAACGTGTCCGTCCCGGTCGGGCCGTCCCCCCAGGCCCACGGAACTATTGGTCGGGTCAGCCTCAACGATGCGTACACCCTTTTCTACGGCATCCATGGCACGACCCCTGGTGGATAGTTCCTTCCAGGCTTCTTCATTGGCTTTCACCCCAAAATCCCAGGTGGAAATGACTACAGGACCACCAGGACCCTTTCGTGCTGAAGTGAAGTGAGAAAAGGAACGAATCAGGGGCGTTCCAATGGAAGTTCCCACGAGTGTATTGACAAAAGAGCGGCGTTTCATAAGTTGAGATTTTATTATAATTTAAACTAATTCTCTAAACTGGATGATCAAATATATGCATTTTATTTCCGGGGTGTGTCACCACAGTCCGACATCGACTTTTTCTTCAGCATCTGATAACAGAATATGCCCAACCTGCGAACTACAATGTACTCTGATTCTTCTATAATTTTAATATATGTATTGCCATTTTTATAGAAAAACAATTTCAACCAGAATAATATTCATTAATCCTTGTTTCCGAAGGTCTGAAATGAT
>CBFGVZ010000188.1:0-6947 GCA_965652315.1 uncultured Saprospiraceae bacterium
GATGGTTGAAAAACCAATGGTTTCCATTGTATATTTAGAGCAGGAAAAAATTGAAAAAAGAGCAAAACAACTGGTATAATAGCACAACAAAACGGTGGAAAATGCTCAAGTAGCACGATTAATATTGTAGTTGGTTATACTATGAACATTGGATGCGAGAGAATTTCAACCAATTGATCATCAAAACCTTTGAGATAAACATGAACAGAAAAGCGCATTGGGATCAAATTTACCAAACCAAAAACCTCCATGAATTCAGTTGGTATCAAGCCGTTCCCCTGACCTCCCTGAATTATATCCGGCAATTGGGTCTCCCACTCGATTCCAAAATCATTGACATCGGCGGAGGAGATAGTTTACTGGTGGATCATTTACTCGATTTGGGTTACCAAAACATTACGGTCCTGGATATATCAGTAGCCGCCATTGAAAGAGCGCAAAAACGGCTGGGAGAACGGGCAACGAAAGTTACGTGGATCACGGCTGATGCGACCGATTTCCAAACCGACGAAATTTATGATTTGTGGCACGACCGGGCTGCGTTTCATTTTTTGACTGAGGAGCCAGAGATCAATGCTTACGTTGAAACCGCCCGTTCCCATATTCGCCCTGGTGGTTTCCTGATCATGGGGACGTTCTCAGAAACGGGCCCCACAAAATGCAGCGGAGTGGACATCAGGCAATATTCCGCCTGGTCCCTGACGCAACGGTTTCAACCTGATTTTGAAAAATTGGAATGCCAGCAAGTGAACCATACCACGCCTTCCGGCCGCACTCAAAATTTCACCTTTTGCCGTTTTCGAAGAATCGAAACCGCGTAAAAACAAATCATAAGAAAGTACAATCATGGAAAAGGTTACACCACCCCGGGTCCGGGTCCTGGCCACAGGACAAAAGTTGATCACCAAAATGATGGAAGCCGATCCGGGTGCCCTGCTGCCCAGGCATTACGCCGATCTCGAATCCGTCGTGTTCGTTCATGAGGGTAAGATCAACCTGCAGTTGGGCTCAGAAGACATCGAACTCTCTGCCGGGGAAGCCCACACCATTCCTCCGGATGTTACACATCAAATCCGGGCGATAACCGCATTCAAAGGCGTTCATCTTATGCCCAATGAAATCAAATTCACGTTCCTGCGGTAAACTATTTCTAAAACAAGAAAGAAGTATAATGACCAGGTGAATAACGCCTTTCCCAATAAAGAACGCCACTACCAAACGGCCGCAGGCCCAAACGTCCGGGGCGCTACAGCGACCAGGACCCAAACGCGAATGAAGCGTAGCGGAATTCGCCCAAACGGATAGGTCGCCTCAGGGCGGACTATCACCATTCCTTCTCAGCTTCCCACTGAAAAAGGGTTTTCCATTCGGCCCGATCCCCTGATGCCAGGGTTGAAATCCAGACATCGGCCGTTGTGCCTTCCCTGAAAATTTCTGCTCCTGCCCCGGAATAGGTCAATTTGTTACCCGATATACCCGTCACGATCCCCACTTTTTCATAGTTCTCATTGAGCAAATGGGCGCCGATGTACGTACTGGAAAACCGAAGGTAATTGTTGGTCTGTACCGTATTGGGTTCATCCGCCAATTGGGACACATTCACCCGACCGATGAGCATGTCATCCATGGTGGTCAAAACAAGTTCATCCCCCTCCAGCACAAATTCCCGGATGGGATGTGCTGTTTCCAGATGACCGTTTTGGAAAAACATCACCTCGGTATTCATCGCCTTTATTTCCTCCTCTGTAAATGACTCATGGACCCGTACTTTTACCCTCCTGTTTTTGAGATCGACCTCCGTCACGTCCCCGGTCAGGGGCGCCGCCTCAAAGGTCCGGTCACTGTAGGTTAAATAACGACCATCGCTGAAGAACACCCGCATCAATTCCCCCTGGCTGTCCAGTGTCACGACGGCAGCTGTGGCATCCGTACGGAGCGGTAAGCCCTCCACTTTTTTGTCGATTTGCTCAAAATCACTGATTACAATATCAGTTCGTCCACCCCGCTCCACCTGCACCACCTGACTTCCGGGTCCCCCTTCGATGGACAGCCGTTGGGCATTCCGGATAAAACTGTTCTCGTAATACGGTTCGATCACACTGGAGAAGGTATTTTCCAGTGGCCCGGATTCATTTTCCGATCGGGTGATGACGTGTTTGATCAGAAACTCTTTAGATCTGGGGTGATTGTAGGCATCAGCCAGGTACACGTCCTGCCCACGATCCTCGAGCACTCGCAATTTGAGTCGCGCACGCCGGTCATTCACGTGCTCAAACTCTACGATTCCAGCACCGCCCTTTTTCTGCTGCACATGGAACAAATGCTGGAAACCGGAACCCGAATACCCGCCGTATCCCCCCGAGTAATCCGGTTGATTCATGTGTGGATTATCATATAATTCTCCGATAGCGACCTCCTTCCCGGCATAGGTTCCCTTTGCAGGCGAACTCCACTCCCCCTCTTTTACTTCGGAATATCCCGGAGGTCCGTGCAGAATGTAATCGTGGCGGTGTCCACCCGATACGTAAAAGAAGTCCACCAAATAATTCCGGTCTTGACCCGCATCGACGGAAAACAGATTACGCCTGTATCTGGTGGCCTGGGCATAGGCCGGTGAAGAAGCCTGAACCGTTCGGGCAAAATCACCATCAGCGAAATTGTGCAGAATGCCGGGCCAATTTTGATTTTGTCTGCGTGAATCAACTACAACGGTATTGTGCGCGACTGTGTTCTTAGACCAGGTATAGACTCCCGAAACATAAGCGTTCATCGCATCCGGATAGCCAAAATCGGGCATCATTTTCTGGCCGAATGCGAAAAGTTCAAAATTTAAAAAGTCCCAGTGGTAATGCGAGCCGTGCAGGCCATAGGTCAGCGCCACCGTGCTGGGGTTCTGTCCACCGGAGGCGAGTTTACCCAGTCCGTATCCCGCCAGCAACCTCGAAGACAAATATCCCAGCTCCGTATCATCGGGCAGTGTCGTCAGTTCAATCTCCGGCCGGAAGAGGGATTCGTAGGTCATTTTTCGTTCAAAATCTGCTGACTGGCCTTTATCAGGATATAACCAGGAGAGGTAAGCAGTGTCTCCGGTGTTGGCAAATGCTATTTCATACGTGTTTTGATCCCGGCCTATTATTCCGCCTGTCGTAGAGCCCGAATCCCCGATATCGATCGTATACAGGTCAGAACCCATCGTATAAATGGGGCTTTTGAGGATGTCCTGAAATCGGGGATCCTCAAAGAAATTGACACCGAATTGTTTCAATCGATCGTTCAGGGCCGTCAATTTGCGAATCCACAGAAAATTGTAACTCGGTGATTCCATCGGCACCCCGTCCCGGAAGATATAATTGTACAACGCATAACTGATTCCGGTCTGCAAAAGCGATCCACTCACGTTGTGGATAATCCGATTGATGTGGGTCTCATTGTCCATGTGTTGCCGGGCCAATAAGACGTACAACAGTGCCAATTGATGCATCCCAAAATTCCCCTGAATTTTCTGTTGTCCAAAGGCCTTAACAGCTTCTTCCAACAAATGCACTTCAATAAAAGCCTGAATATCAATAGGGTCTTTCTGTAGCAGTTGCATCAATTTCCGGTCCACCGGGATATAATTCCACACCGCATCATAACACTCCGCAGCAGCCTGAATAAAATTCGTCTCCCAGATCCGGTTCAATACCTTACCTGGATAATGCCGGCCGTTTTGTTTCTGCATCTGTCCATACCGCGATTGATGCTCGTAATCCATACCGGGATACACTTCGGCCAATCGATGCAGCATCACCAATGCTTTGTGCGCAAATTCGGGTCGTTCTGTAAGGAGATAAGCCCGGCCCAGGTTGCGGATAGCATTTTTGATATACGTGTTAAAAAACCATTGATTGGCATACGCTACAAACCAATATTTTTCGCCATCAGCCGCGGTCCAGCCCCAACCATTGTCCACATACGGATTCTCACCGGGCTTACCCTGCAAGGGTGCTCCAGCCACAGATGGATCAAAATCATTGGTGGGATACGTCTCATGGCCAACCGGGCATTTTACCTGAAACTGTTTTCGAGGGTCCAGAATCCATGGATAAGAACCTCCGACGTGGAATACAGTATCTCCGTGGACCGGACATCCACCAGCATTGAGGTCGAAAGATCGCGGCACACTCCCATCCGGAATCAAAGCCATCAAATCTTCATCGGACCATTGAGCCCATCGCTCCGCAATGGAAATTATTTCTTTTGCCAACATACGGGCGGCCGGATCTGTTTCGATTTTTTTTTGTGCGCGAGCCAACTCCTCAGGTGTGTAAATCAAACTTTTGGTCTTGTATGGAAATTCGCTTTCGACCTCAGGAGAGGCGACGTATGGCACAGGTTGCGGATTTTGTATTCTTTGAGAAAAAACGGACAGAGGCAATAGTACGAATAGAAAAACACCAATCAGATCAGATGAAGGAATGAATCGATGTGCCATTTTAAATATCATTTTCGATCCTGAAGAAATGGTGAAAGTAGTACCAATATATTAAAAATCAATCTGATTGTCGGTCCCGGTGCGTTTCAATTTCGAAGATATCTCACGATTTCAACATACACAAAAGATAGATTTCTTCGTGTGAGAGGTGGGTATAGTCATCGAGAAGCGACGCAGCCGCATCGCAATACTGACTCAAGGTTTTCCGGTTTTGGTAATGCGTCAAAATACGCGGATCAATATAGGAATCACGGGCTACAGCGGGGGTGTTACCCAGTTTCTCAGCAACATCACCCACGATATTTTGAATATTCTTTTTCACTAAATTGGGATCATCCTCCTCAGTTATACCCAATTCATCCAGAGCAACAGCAGCCAAAAACGACCCCGCCCAGGTCCTGAAATCCTTGGCCGAAAATTCGTCCCCCATGATGTCCCGGATATAGGTATTGAGGTCGTCGCTGTTTATTTCGTGGCGTTTCCCATGGCGGTCCAAATATTTAAAAATGCGATATCCCGGCATTTCATCCAGTTCCCGGACGATTTTGGCCAGTATCCGGTCCTGGACATGATGTTCCTGTTCCTGACCCGATTTTCCTTTGTAGGTAAAAGTTATTTCGTTACCGGTAATTTCGATGTGCTTACTTCGAAGGGTCGTCAGCCCATAGCTTTCGTTTTCCGCAGTGTACTTTGGATTGCCCGGTCGCATGTATGTTTCATCCATCAGCCGTACCATGGCTGCCAATACCTTTTCCCTGGAGTTTCCTCTTTTCCTCAGATGACTGGCAACCACTTCCCTTAGATGATGCAGTTTTTCACCGAAGGAAACGAGGCGTTCGAATTTTTTCTGATTTTGCTTCCGGACAAAATCCGGGTGATAGATGTATTGTTTCCGACCTTTGTCATCCCGGCCCGTGACCAGCAGATTGGCTGATTTCATGCCACTGATTTCCACCTCCGTCCAGGCAGGTGGAATAACCAGGGATTTAAACCAGCCTTTAAGCTTTTCATCCCGGACGGTCTTCCCCTGTCCATCGACATACCGAAAACCCCGGCCGTGCTTTTTTCTGAAATATACTCTGGGCATCGGAAGGCATTTGTTAAAGTATAGTAAGGGGAAGCACTTTAATGATAACGACGCATTCCATACAAAAATATAGGATCTCCTTATTTGTTGGATCCATGATCCGATATTTTCAGGAAGTAAGCCAGGAGGCGTTTCCTGAAAAAACCATATATTTAACAATGTACTTGCGAATGTGAGGAATTATTCAAACGTGTATATTTGGTACATAGATCGATGAACCTATGAAAAATTTAAATGCTGACGGCCAGAAAAAATTTGGACGAAAAATTCGGATTTATATTATTCTGGCAGTCATTATGCTGGCCATATATTACCTTCTGGATTTGGAGGTATTTTCGGAATGGTCGAACTATATCCCTTTTCTCAAAAGACTAACCATCTCTCTGATTGCTATATCAATCGTCCTGCTGACCGAACAGATTATAGAAAGAATCATTACAGGGCAGAGACTGGTAGAAGGAGACCGGTACAATCTTCTACGGATCATCAGACTGCTGACCATGACATTTTCCATCATCATCATAGCCTCCTTCCTGTTCCAAAGGCCTTACGCTTCCCTGGCCAGTCTGGGGTTGATCTCCCTGGTTCTGAGTTTTTCTCTGCAAGCCCCCATAACTTCGTTCATCGGCTGGCTGTACATCGTATTTCGACGGCCTTATATGGTCGGCAATCGCATCCAGATCAACAGCCACCGGGGTGATGTCATAGAAATCAGCTATCTCGATACCGTAATACTGGAATGCAGCGGAGATTATCTCGGGAACGACAAACGAAGTGGTCGGGTCATCCGCTTCCCCAATAGCCTGATCCTGAGAGAGGAAATCATCAACTATACAGGCCCGCAGGTGCCATTCATCTGGAATGAAACGGCTATCCAGATTGCTTACACCAGCGATCTGAAATTTGTGGAAAATTGTCTGGTCGAAGCTGCGCAAACGGATTTCAAAGCGCGTTATGCCCATCGTCCGGTGTTGGATTCCGGTAAATGGCAACCGGATGTATATTTCCGGGTGAATCAATACGCCTGGATGGAAGCGGTCATTTCTTATCCCGTGGAACCCACCGATACCACCGGGCGGCGCAACCGTATCCTTCGCCTGGCTTTGCCCCATTTGAATTCCAAACCAGATATGGTCCAGTTTCCCGAAGGAACGCATCGATAGAAAGGATAGAAATGTGAATATGGCGTGCCGTAGGTATGCTACACGTAAAATTCCGATGCAGCATTACAACACCAGTTTCCGAGAAAAGCGGATCGTTACCGCTTCCTCACCCCCGAAAACTTTCGGGACCGTACGAGCAGCTTTCCCGCATACGGTGCCTATTGACCCGAACTATTCACCACATACCGTCTGTAAAAGATGCATTCTAATATAGTTCCAAAAT
>CBFGVZ010000189.1:0-6915 GCA_965652315.1 uncultured Saprospiraceae bacterium
AGATATCCCCTGAGGCTGTAATGACGCCTGAGGTGGGTGTTCAGAGGGAGTAAATTTCCTGTATGGCTTCCTGGAGCAAGGCTGGTTGCGGTTTCATCGGAAATCCGGAACATTCATCGATTTGATCCAGCGCTGAGCTCAGTTGCATCGCATCCTGTTCCTGACGCAGAAGGTAACCGTTTTGAGCGTGGATTCTCGTGAGATATTCCTGTTCGGTCTGTCCGGGCGTGGGGATGCAAATGGCTTTTTTCTGCAGAGCTATGAGATCCATCAGACTGGAATAACCCCCGCGGCAAAGAATAATTTCTGATTCCATCAGTACATCATTCAGTTGCGCGGAAGTGAGAAAAGGAAAATGAACCATTTGGCCTTCATGGACCGGAGTGGCGGAAGACACCACTCCGCTGATAATTGCTGTGGCAAATGGCAGGGAAGACATTTGTCCCCTCAATTTTGTTTCCAAATGACTGCGTTGCGGTTCGGGGCCCGAGAGTACCGCAGTTACCCGGTATTTGGCCGGGCATTCATAACGGGACATTCTGGAAATGGGACCGATATACCGGTATCGCGGAAGCGTATGATCGTGTCCGAGCTGCCCGCTAAGGCCGGGTGATTCCGGAAAATCGGGGATCCAACATTGGTCAAATTTCCGGATGAGTCGGTGGTGGAAAGCGTTTACTGCCGGGTTCAAAGCGCCCACCGGACTCAATATATTGACCTGATGACATATAAATATATTATGGGTCTGATTTGCATAGCAGCCATACCGATTGTCACTGATCAGAATGTCGTATTCATGTCGGTTCGTTATTTCACGAACAATACGGTGTTCGTGGCGGATAGCAGACACAATAGTTCCCAGATGCCTGCCGACATTGATCAGGATATTGTTGGTCGGGTAACTGATCCGGTACCCCGGTAATTCAAAAAATTGTGACTCTGGAAATTCAAGCCGAAGTAAATCCAGCGGTCCGCCATCACTGGCAAAGTCAACTAAAAATCCCTGCCGTTGAAGTTCCCGGGCCACAGGTATACAACGAGTAGCGTGGCCCAGGCCCCAATTCAACGGACATATGAGAATTTTTTTCATTCACTTTGATCCAGGATAATCTCTTCGCCCTGCGAATCAAAAAACTTGTATTGATTGATCGGCATATTCTGATCGGGCTGAATTTTGATCCATTTTTTAAACTTCATAAACCAATTCATCTGCCTGCTTGGGAACCCTTTTTTCAGATAGGCATACAGGAACGGGTGTATTTTAATTTCAAACCGGGAATTGGGCCGCATCTTGATCATGTACTCCAGGTCTCGTTCCAGTTCGTCAATCGTCAGGATGGTGGAATTGATTTTTCCGGTTCCATTACAGGACGGGCATACTTCTGCTGTTGCAATTTTGACTTCGGGCCGGACCCGTTGACGGGTGATCTGCATCAGTCCAAATTTACTCAATGGCAGGATGGTGTGCTGGGCGTGATCTGACTCCATGTATTCACGCATTTTCTGGAACAGGGTTTTCCGGTGTTCATATTTGCGCATATCGATGAAATCGATGATGATCAGTCCACCGATATCCCGCAATCGAAGTTGACGTGCGATTTCTTTGGCGGCTTCCAGGTTGACCTTTAGTACGGCATCCTGCTGGTTTTGTGTGGATACTTTCGGGCCACTGTTGACATCAATCACGTGCATAGCTTCTGTGTGTTCAATCACCAGATAGGCTCCGCTATTCATCGTGGAGGTTTTGCCAAATGATGCTTTGATCTGTTTGGTGATCCCGAAGGTGTCAAAAATCGCCTGCCGGCCATTGTACATCTGGACGATTTTGGCTTTTTCGGGGATGGTATGATCGAGAAATTTCTTGATGTTACTGTACAGACCTTTGTCGTTCACGGCTATCCGGGTAAAATCATCGGTGAGAACATCGCGGATCAGGCTTTCGGTCATGTCGAGTTCGCTCAGTAGTTTACCCACCTTTCGGTTTTGGGTCATGTTCTGGAACATTTTCTTCCATTTCTCGAGCAACTCATTCATCTCTTCATGGAGATCAGCTGCTTTTTTCCCTTCTGCCGCGGTACGTAGGATCACACCAAAATTGGCTGGTTTGATACTTTCGATCAAAACCTTGAGTCGTTTGCGTTCCTCATTGCTGCTCACCTTCTTGGATATGGTCACAATATTGCTGAATGGCACCAATACCAATAGCCTCCCGGGAATGGTGATTTCACAGGTCAGCCGAGGCCCTTTGGTCGAGATGGGTTCCTTCAGGATCTGTACCAGCAGCAGGCTTTTTTTCTTCAATACCTCATCGATACGACCCGTTTTGATGATTTCATCACGCAGGTCATATTCTTTCAGTCGCCAGGTACTGTTTTGGCCGCCTACGCTTTTGTTCGTAAACTTTTTAACCGATGGCAGTTTAGGTCCCAGGTCGGAATAATGTAAAAAAGCATCTTTGCTATACCCGATGTCCAGGAACGCTGCATTGAGACCGGGCACCAATTTTTTGACCCGGCCGAGATAGATATCGCCTACCACAATCTTCGAATCCGAATCTTGCTGGTGGTATTCAACTAATTTTTTGTCTTCAAGAATAGCAACGTCAACCTTTTTACTGTTGGAATTTATAATCAGTTCTTTTTCCACTGTTTAATTTTTACAATGGCAAGACTTTGACTGAAAAGGTGAACGAAGTCTGATTAGGCTATCTAATTCAGTATCGCTTTGTTTGGCTCACAAAGGCTTGGTTTTGAGAAAGAGGTCAAATAACTTATATAGATGACGTCTTAAAATCTAGTAGCTGACTAGAGGAATGTACCTTTCATTCAAAACCTTACCTATTCTTAAATCGATTTTTGAATCTTATTTCTTCTTTTTATGTCTGTTTTTGCGCAGACGCTTTTTTCGCTTGTGAGTTGAGATCTTATGTCTCTTTCTTTTTTTACCGCTTGGCATATATTGTTCTTATTTTAATGATTAAATTCTATTTGTTTTCGCACAGCTGGCTGAACCGATTGCTTTGTTCTGCATCCCCATTTTCCTTATACACCGTTGACAACAAGCAAATGGTCTCCTGGTTTTCAGGGTCGAGTTCATAAGCGCGTTCCAATCTCTCCTGTGCTTTGTCCCATTGTCCGGTCTGGATGGAAAATCTGCCCAGGTGGACGAAAACTTCGGCTTCTTCAGGGTACTTTTCGCTCAATTCCACCAGTGAGAGAACTCCCAGCATGGGGTTTTCATTATCGGGTGCTTTGATCAGGAAAAGTACTTTCTCCAGTTCCAGGTCGAAAGCGTTTGTCTCCTGTTCTATGGCCTGGTCGTATAAACTAAGCGCTTTTTCCCTTAAAATAGTTCGATGTTCCTCATCTCCGGCCTGTTGGGTACCTGTTGCATAAGTTCGTGCGGCAGAAATGAGGTCTTCGGTTGCATTGGTGGTTTC
The DNA here is from genome assembly GCA_965652315.1 of uncultured Saprospiraceae bacterium. Taxonomy (GTDB): domain Bacteria; phylum Bacteroidota; class Bacteroidia; order Chitinophagales; family Saprospiraceae; genus Membranihabitans. Next base: position 3,440 of record CBFGVZ010000189.1, read on the forward strand.
GGCGATCAAATCCATATAATGCCCACCAATTTCCCACTCACTTCTGGAAACCCAAAATGAGGCTAGTTGTTTCAGCGAAATAATATTTTTTTCTTCAGCACGAGCCATCCAGGACTCGACCGAATCACGGTCTGAAGTGCTAAGTACACTCAGTGCATCATCCAAATGGTCATCCCAGGCATGATCCGAGATGGCACTTCCGTCCTCCCCGATAGATCCTTCCCGGTCGAGCTGGACCGTGTCAAATCCAAAGTAAAATATCTGGATCAGCAAAAATCCGCCGATGACCAGCCAAAGCTGTTTTTTATTCTTCATGTTTTGCCACCTGTTCATCCGATACCTGATCTTTGACGGTATCTACAAATATTTTGGCGGGCTTGAATGCAGGAATATAATGCTCGGGAATTACGATGGCTTTGTTTTTCTTGATGTGCCGGCCAATTTTTTCCGCTCTTTTCTTTACTACAAAAGATCCAAATCCACGGATATACACGTTTTCTCCGTCTGCCAGGGTTTCTTTCACCTCTGTGAAAAAATTTTCCAGGGTGACCAGTACATCTACTTTAGGTACTCCGGTCTTTTCTGAAATGATTGATACAAGTTCGGCTTTCCTCATGAATAATAATTTGTTTTTATTTCAACTCCAAAATGGACGGCAAATTACGTAATTTTATCTGGCACCGGGAAATAAAATGGCAACCTTTTTTAAAAATATTTTACGCAAATGGATTAAAATCAGTAATTTACAGAGAACCTCCTGATTTGGTCCATTTCCATGACGATATATCAATTTATTTCTTTTTATTTAATCCAAAATTCTACATATGTATTCGATGACCGGATTTGGGAGTGCTGCCAGAATGTATGATCCATATAAGATCAATGTGGAGGTCAAATCCCTGAACAGTAAATTTACCGACATCAGAATCAAGCTGCCTGCTGAATTGTCCATGTTGGAATATGATATCAGGCAAATGGCTCTGGAAAAAGTGCTCCGCGGAAAAGTTGAGATCAGCCTTTCCCTGGAAGGACAGAATCTGGAAGCGACCCTCAGTGAGATAGACGAACAGGTGTTTTCCAACTATTATCATCAGATTCACCGGCTTTCTGATACCCTGGGATTTGAACCGGTCAATATTCTGCCCTCCATCGTACAGCTTCCTGGTGTGGTTAAACTCCTCGAATTTGAAGTGGATAATCAGATGAAATCCCATATCAAGGATGCGGTGCAGGATGCGCTTGATGCGCTGATGCTCCATCGAAAAACAGAAGGTCGTGCCCTTGCACTGGCTTTGGTGGAAAGTACACAGCACATCCTTCAGCGTCAGGAACGAATTGCCGAATTGGAACCCAACCGGATGGATCAGGTAAAAACCCGCCTGCAGCAGAACCTCCAACAACACATACCTCCGGAAAAGATCGATTCCGGCCGATATGAGCAGGAACTGTTGTATTATCTGGACAAGATGGATATCCACGAAGAAATGGTTCGGTTGCAACAACATTGTGAATATTTTATAGATGAGATCGGAAGTGAAAGCGCGGTAAAAGGGAAAAAACTGGGATTTATCAGCCAGGAAATGGGACGTGAAATCAATACGTTGGGATCCAAAGCCAGCCATGCTGAGATCCAGAGGTTCGTGGTGGAAATGAAAAATGAACTGGATAAGATCAAGGAACAAGTGGCGAATGTACTGTAAAGGCAGGTGGAAGAATCTGGCCGACTCAAGTCGAAACCAGGACCGTAGGGATGGCCCCAATGAGTTGGTGAAGACCGGATGAGCACCAGGGTAGTGTCCATCACCCGAAAAAGTCTGAGGTTGAGGCAGTGAAATGGGTATAAATCTGAGATCCGCCACCGGCCAGGCCAACAGTCAACGGCCTGAATAGAACAAAGAAAAAGGAGAATATGATAGAGAAAATGGAGGAAAATAATAAATGCATCATCATAACGGCTCCTTCGGGAGCAGGGAAGACTACGGTGGTTCGCCATTTACTGCAGACTTATCCGGATCGATTGGGATTCTCTGTTTCAGCTACCAATCGTAAACGAAGAGTCGGAGAGGTGGACGGCAGGGAGTATTATTTTTTTTCCACGGAGGAATTTGAAGCGGGTATTTATCGTGGTGATTTTGTGGAATACGAGGAAGTGTATCCCGGACGTTTTTATGGAACGCTTCATTCAGAAGTGGAACGGCTATGGAATGAAAACAAGGTGATCGTTTTTGATATCGATGTGCAGGGGGCAATAAAAATACGGCAGAATCTGGAGGCAGAGTTTATGGCTGTATTCATCAAGCCTCCGAGTGAAACCGTCCTGATTGACCGATTGAGGGGCCGGCAAACGGAATCGGAATCGGATCTCCGGATGCGCATTGCGAAAGTACGGAATGAATTGTCTTTCCAGAACCGATTTGATCAGATCATTGTTAACGATGTATTGGCAGTTACCCTGAAGGAAGCTGAACTCATGGTGGAGGAATTTCTTCATCTCAAAAAAGAATAAAGGATGCAAACGACCACAACCAATGGAATCCGTATTAGCGTACGAGCGTTCTTCAGCAAAGAACACTCGGATCCGGTGCAGCAAAAATTTGTGCATGTATATGAAATTCTCATCGAGAATCTGACCGAAAATCCAGTGCAGCTCATGGCCCGTCACTGGCGGATTTTTGATGCTTTCGGGATTAAAAGAGAGGTGATTGGCGAAGGAGTGATTGGGAAACAACCCATTATCGATCCCGGCGAATACCACAGCTATTCCTCCTGGTGCCCCGTATCAACTGAAATTGGCCGGATGGATGGCCGCTACCAGATGGTTGATCTGGTGACCGATCAGAAATTTTATGTCAACATTCCCGCATTTGATCTGATTTTCCCCTTCGTTTTGAATTGATTGGTTTGGGAGCTATCAAAAGTACTTGTCAATATATGAAAATCTGTCCACCCGCTCTGTTTCGGATCAACCATTCAGAGAACTTTTTGATTCGAGGAAAGTAACTATATCGATGAGTTCAACAACATTTCGGACGGCGAGCTTCTTGAAAATTCTGTTTTTATAGGTACTGACGGTGGAGGGTTGTATGTTGAGATTTTGAGAAATTTCGGAAGTGGATAATCCTTTTGTCAAAAGATTCATTACATCAGTTTCCCGCGTAGAGAGTTCACTTAATGGATTGCCTGAATTGTTTTTAATCCCGTTGAATTCAGTGAGGAGATCCTGCTGAATTCTTTCACTGACGTAGATCTGCCCTTTTAGGATTTTGTGGATAGCCCTTTTGAATTCTGCATCGGATGCTGATTTTGATATAAACCCATCGGCACCCTGCCGGATGCATTGGCGGGCATAAACGTTTTCGTCAAAGCCCGAAAACACCATAATCTTTAGTTCAGTAAATTTTATTTTCAGGAGTTCGATCATTTTAATGCTGTTTCCCCCCGGAACTTTCAGGTCCAGGATGATGAGATGGAAGGCT
>CBFGVZ010000190.1:0-6836 GCA_965652315.1 uncultured Saprospiraceae bacterium
GGCGTGGGACATCCTGATCTGGTGGAACCCGCCGGTCCGACCGATCCGGAGGTGTCCTTTATCGCAGTGGAATCGACAGACGGGAGGCCCATTGCGGTGCTCGGAAATTATTCGCTCCACTACGTAGGGGGTGTTCCACGGGGCCATTTATCAGCCGATTATTTTGCGATATTCGGAGACCGGATGCAGGAGCTTTTGGAGGCCGATCGCCAACATCCACCATTTGTAGGCATTATGTCCAATGGTACTTCGGGTGATATCAATAACATTAATTGGCCCGGCCCAACACGTGAGCGTCATGCACCATATGAAAAAATGCGATACGTTGCCAATGATGTGGCCGATAAAGTTATGGACAAATATGGTGATCTGGAGTTCAAGCACTGGGTGCCACTCGCGGCTGCCCGATCCGAGCTGACACTTGATATTCGACGCGCCAGTCCCGAACTGCTGGCCAACATGGAGAAGGTCCGGGAACGACCCGTCGATGATGAGCCTTTATTCCATTCTCTTGAAAAAATTTATGCGGAACGAATAAGGATCCAGGAAGAAGAATGGCCGGATCAAATCGAAATTGTGTTGCAAACGCTCAAAATCGGCGATCTGGGAATCGCTGCTATTCCTTTTGAAACCTTTGCCGAAACCGGTCTGGAAATCAAGGAAAAAAGCCCGTTTGAAGATACCTTCACCATCGAACTGGCTAATGGAGCCTACGGGTATCTGCCCACACCGGAGCAACATGAAGTAGGAGGTTATGAAACCTGGTTGACGACCAACAAAGTGGAAATCAACGCTTCTCGTAAAATCGTTGCTGAACTGATGAAATTGTTTGATCAGATTAATAGTAATGCCAAATAGCAAAGGATGATCAACCGGGATATCTCTATACCTTTGGGACTGTTACTGGCCTGTTTGTCTTTTGGCAGTGCACAGAACAAGCTTCCGCAGCAGCCCAATTTTATAATCATCTACTGTGATAATCTGGGATATGGGGATATCGAGCCGTTTGGTTCCACGGTAAATCGCACACCCCACCTCAGTCGGATGGCCGCAGAAGGTCGGAAATTCACCCATTTTTATTCAACTTCCGGTGTATGTACCCCTTCAAGAGCTTCGATTATGACCGGTTGTTACGCCCAACGGGTGGGCATGGCACTGAATGACCGAGATGGGCAAGTACTCAGACCGATTTCACCATATGGATTGAATCCGGATGAAGTAACCATTGCTGAAGTACTGAAAAAGGCGGGATATGTCACGGCAATTATCGGGAAATGGCATTTGGGAGATCAGTCCCCTTTTCTGCCTACCCGGCAGGGTTTTGATTACTTTTATGGAATTCCGTACAGCGATGATATGACACAGGAAGTAGGAAAAAGACTAGGCGACCGGCTGGATGGAAATCGTTGGCCTGGCTTACCGCTGATGATTAACGAAGAAGTGGTCGAGGAAGGTGTTGACCGTAATCTACTCACGAAAGATTATACGGAGAAAGCGGTTGATTTTATCGTAAAGCACCAGGAAGACCGCTTTTTCTTATATTTCCCACAAGCTATGCCGGGAAGTACCCGCGAGCCATTTTCCAGCCCGGCTTTCCGGGGGAAAAGTGTTAGTGGCCCCTGGGGAGACAGCGTTGAGGAATTGGATTGGTCCGCGGGGCAGATCATGGACAAACTGATAGAACTCGACATCGCAAATAGAACATTGGTCATTTTTACCTCAGACAACGGTTCACCGATGGGCCCGGATATGAATGGTGTGGTACGTGGGACGAACAGACCGCTCAATGGCAGGGGCTATACAACCGCTGAAGGCGGATTCCGGATTCCGACGATCATGTGGTGGCCGGGAGTGATACCAGCCGGCACCATTTGTGCGGAATTGGCCACTGAAATGGATTTTCTGCCCACATTTGCCCGGTTGGCTCGAGGGCATGTGCCAGAAGACCGCATTATTGATGGGCGGGATATCTGGCCACTGATTGCAGGAAAAACCGGAGCCCGCAGTCCGTATGACGCTTTTTATTATTACGATCGGGATCAACTCCAGGCCGTGCGGAAAGGCCCCTGGAAATTGTTTGTGCCCCTCGATACGTTTCGGGTGCACCCTCATTTTTCCGAAAAAGGTAGTAAAGAACCATTATTGTTCAATGTTGAGGAAGATATTGCTTCCCGCCACAATGTCGCCAAATGGAATGTTGATGTGGTCCGCGAATTGTCAGTCCTGGCTGAAAAAGCCCGGGCAGACTTGGGAGATTTCGGCATTAAAGGGGCTAACCAACGACCGCCTGGAAAAATAGATAACCCGGTTTCAGTCACCACTTTCTCAAGTACCGTTTTGGATGAATAACCTGGTCTGATGTCACAAAAAGTATGCATAAGAGTCAAAAAGGGATTTTTTGAAAGATAGTATCATTTTTTTGAAAGATAGTAGAGTTGAACGATTTATAATTGCTATAAATTAGATCGCTCTATTCGCATACCGAGCATGATGAAAAATAAGAATTTCCGAATTTCCGGTTTGTTATATGTAGCAGCGTTAACCATACTGCAATGGGGTTGTACGGACGAATCCGCTGAATTCACCCAGGGAGTAGTAGTGGAACCCGGTCTTCACCTGGAACTGGTAGTTTCAGAACCCCTGGTGATCGACCCGGTAGCCTATGCGTTTGACGAGAAAGGACAACTGTATGTGGTTGAAAACCGTGGATATCCAGATCCGGCAGAAGGGGGTAAACCCGCTGTCAGGGAAGGTCGGATAGCGCTTCTGGAAGACACGGATGGGGATGGTCAATACGACCTTCGCCATGAATTTGCGGATGATTTTACTTATCCCAACGGGATTTTGCCCTGGAATGGTGGGGTTTTTGTGACTTGTTCCCCGGATATCTGGTATTTGAAAGATACAGATGGTGATGGGGTTGCCGATGTACAAGACATCGTTTTGACTGGATTTTTTGATACGCGGACAGCACAGATCCGGACCAGTCATCCGACGTTGGGCCTGGATGGCTGGGTGTACGTGTCCAGTGGTTTGAATGGGGGAAATGTGTATTCTCCGCTTTTTCCGGAACGCGATACGGTATCGTTCACGGCATCGGACAGCAGATTCAATCCTTTCACCTTTGAATTTGAAATCGTGGGGGGTAAAAGCCAGTTTGGAATGGCATTCGATGCCTTTGGGCACCGCTTTGGAGTTTCGAATCGGCACCCCATCATGCAGGTAGTCATCGAACCGCATTACCTGAACAGGAATCCCTATCTGCCGTATAATCAGACCGTCAAAAATGTATCCAAAGTAGCTGCAGATGCGGTGGTTTTCCCACTGAGCAATGCTGTAACCACAGCGGATTTTATCCCTCGTCTGATGGGTCAGTCTCATAAAGGAACGTTCACAGCTGCCAGCAGTACCTATATTTATTATGGCAAAGGCCTGCCAGACGACCACCAGGGCAATGCTTATATTGCAGAGTCTGCCCAAAATCTGGTCCAAAGGCAAATTGTAAAACCTGAGGGGGCCGCTTTTCGTTCGGATCTGGCTTACACAGACCGGGAATTTCTGGCTTCAGAGGATGAATGGTTTCGGCCGGTATATGTCAACAATGGACCGGAAGATGCACTTTACGTGGTAGATATGCATCGGAAGGTCATCGATCACCCATCTTATGTGCCGGAAGAAGTACGGGATAAACTGGATTTTGAAAGTGGCAAAGACATGGGGCGAATATATAAAATCAGCGCAGAAGGTTACGATTCTTCCTTAGCAGGGAAATCCTGGTTTGGATCCGACGCATCCGGGGCCGAACTCGCTGAAAAATTGAATGCCGAATTGTTCTGGGATCGTCAAACGGCCTTTCGGCTATTGCTTGAGCGGAAAAATGAAAAACCGGTTGAAGCACTGAAGCAAATCGCTCTGAAATCTCCTTACCCGGATTCCCGGGCCCGTGCCTGGTGGTTGTTGTTCCTGAAGGATTTATTGCAAAATGATCTGCTGTTGAAGGCTTTTGATGACAAGGTGGCCGGGGTGCGGGAACAGGCAGTCCAACTGGCTTCACTTAGGGCCAATGAGGTGACGGCCTTCCGGGAAGCCATCCGCTCTGCCGCTTCCGATCCGGACATACACGTACGACTCAAAGCTGCCCTGGCACTAGGTTCTATATCGGGAACTGAAGCGATTCAGACACTGGCAGAAATGGCGGTTCGGGACGGAATGGATCTGTGGATGCGGGAAGCCATTCTGAGTGGTGTGGGGGACCGGATGTCCCCTTTCCTCACTGCACTGGAACAACAGGAGGACAAAGCCGGTGAAGGTTATAATCTGATTATGAAAGATCTCGGAGAAATGTTTGGGAATGGGGCCACTTTGGCACAGTGTCGGGAACTGGTCAAAATTGCATTGGATGGCTCTGCGACCCAGGCCATCGGCACCTTGCTTGGATTGGCTGAGGGCATATCCGGGCGGCCGCAGTGGGCAGATAACAATGAGATACTGCCTTTTATTCTGACTACTTCTCCCACTGCCCGTCGCAAAGCATTCATGGAAAAGCTTTATCATACAGCCGCAGATTCTACAGTAACCCCTATTCAGCGGGTCAATGCCCTGAACCTCCTCGGATATACCCAGGATCCAAAAAGTTTACCCATCCTTCAGAAAGCGTTGAGTCCCGACCAACTCCCGGAAATTCAAAAGGCAGCGATCGGGGCTTTATCGACACAGGGAAGCCCGGCGGGTGGAGAGATACTGGTCCGACGGGAGGTATGGGGAGGCTTCACGCCGCAGGTCAGATCCTTCGTGATCACTTCACTGGTATCCAATCCGGTTTTTGTACCGCTTCTGTTACGTGCAATCAATGACAAAGTGGTCTCTGCGTCCGACATTCCATCCATTACCAGAACTCGTCTGCTGGACCATAAAAATGAAGAAATAAAACAATTAGCTCAATCGGCGTTTGCGGAATTGGAAGGGGGGGATCGCATGAAAATCTATGAAAACTATCAGACTGGACTCCATGCAGATGGGGATGGTGAAAATGGCAAATTGGTTTATCAAAAAGCCTGTGGAGTCTGTCATACCTATGACGGTGAAGGCGGACACGTAGGACCCGACCTGACCGGTATCAAAAACCAACCGGCTGATGCGATCCTCCTTCATATTCTGGTTCCCAACTATGAAGTGTATCCCACTTATCAAACCATATCGGTGGAGACCCGGGATGGCAAGCACGTGGCTGGCTGGACGGTGAGTGAGACAGAAAATAGCATTACCCTGCGAACTGCCGCAGGCACGGATGAATCCATCCTCCGGTCATCGATCAAAAGCCTCAACAATACAGGATTGTCACTTATGCCGGATGGGCTGGAGCAGGCCATGACCAGGGAGGAAATGAATGATTTGATAGCTTATCTGAAAACAGGAAGTTCATTTGACAATTGACAACTCTTGAATGATTATAAAAACCGTGATTGAGTTGATCGGGGATTTCAAATAGACCATGAATTATAAATATTTTATATCATACGGATGAAAATCAGAAGAATGAAATTCAATCTTTATTTTGACATCACCCTGGCTTTTCTCCTGCTGGTTGGTTCAAATGCTCATGCCCAGGAAAACACCGATTTTCAGGCCGGAGCTGCCATGAGCGTGATCACACCACCGATTGGCACATCTATCAATGGGGGTATGCAGGACCGGATCGTGTCTAATATTCATGATGAAACCCACGCCCGGGCCATCGTCCTGGATGATGGCGAAACCCGCCTGGCCATCGTCGTATCGGACTTGTGTATGATTTACCGGGAAACGGTAGATCAGGCTAAGGAAAGAGCTCATGAATTTACTGGCATTCCCACCGAAAATATGATGATGTCGGCTACACATACCCATTCTGCCGGCACAGCGTGCTCTGTATTTCAGAGCGACCCTGATCCGGAGTATCTGGAGTTTTTGAGTGAACGTATAGCTGATGCGGTAATAAGAGCCAATGAGAATCGGGTACCCGCTCGTATCGGATGGGGATTTGGACAGGAACCCGATCAGGTACACAACAGGCGATGGCTCCTGAAACCCGGCAAGACTTCGCCCAATCCATTTGGGGGAGAAGATCTGGCCCGGATGAATCCCGGTGTGAATAACCCGGACAAGCTCGAACCCGCCGGTCCGACCGATCCGGAAGTGTCGGTGGTTTCCGTGGTGGCAAAGACCGGAGAACCCATCGCCATTTTAGCTAACTATTCCCTGCATTATGTGGGCGGCACCGGCGGACCAGTTATTTCGGCGGATTATTTTGGTATGTTCAACGACCGGATGGCACAATTGCTAAATGCCACAAATCAGGAGATCCCTTTTGTATCGATAATGTCCAATGGCACCAGTGGAGACATCAACAACATTGACTTTTCCGGGCGGATCAAAGGCGCCCGGGGTGCATTTGTCCAAATGGAGTATGTGGCAAATGTGGTGGCAGCAGAAGCTTATAAAGTGGTACAGAATATAACTTATCAGGATGATCTGAAACTTTCTTCAGTACAGGAGGAAATCAGTGTAGGAGTCCGATTGCCCAACGCGGAGGAGGTGAAACGGGCGGAAGAGATCATGGCCCATGCCGAAGGACCAAACATGAAAACAAGGGAAGAGATCTACGCCCGTGAAACGGTGTTGATCCAGCATTATCCCGATGAAGTGGAAATGATCCTGCAGGCTTTTCGAATCGGAGATCTGGCGATTGCCGCGATACCTTGTGAAGTTTTCGTGGAAATCGGTCTTGACCTGAAGGAGAATAGTGCGGTCAAGCCCATGTTCACCATCTCACTGGCAAACGGTTATTTCGGATATCT
>CBFGVZ010000191.1:0-6763 GCA_965652315.1 uncultured Saprospiraceae bacterium
ATACTCATGCAAATTTCAGACCGTAAAAAAAGGATTTACCTCAGATTCGCATTTTCATAAATCAGGTTCATCATAAATTGAAATCTTCTTTAAGGGCAGTAGGTTATTTATCCGGCAGACTTGCGAATATGAGGATAATGTCGAAACAACGACCGGGCAAGGCGTGCAAGATGACCGGGCCAATGGGTTTCCAGGGTCATCCACCAATTACTGGACAATTTTCAGACTCAAATCAACCGCCTTCACTCCATGGGTCAACGCACCGACAGATATGTAATTCACGCCGGTGGAAGCTATTTTTTCCAGGTCAAGAAGTGTAATGCCGCCGGAAGCCTCCACTTCATAACGGCCATCGATGTAGATCACGGCTTCCCGCATTTCCGCAATACTAAAATTATCCAGCATGATCCGGTCAAATCCCCCCACCGATATCGCTTCATCAAGTTCTTCAAAATTACGTACCTCCACTGTAATTTCCAGATCCAGATCATTTAATTCCAGATAATCATGAACCTGATGCAGTGCTTGCCGCATGGAACCTGCCGCTTCCACATGGTTGTCTTTGATCATGATCCGGTCATATAATCCATCACGGTAATTGACACATCCTCCTGTAGCCACTGCGTATTTTTCCAGAAATCTCATCTGAGGAGTGGTTTTCCGGGTGTCCAGTACTTTAACATCGTAGTGCCGGACCGCTTCCGCGTATTCACGACTCATCGTGGCGATCCCACACATCCGTTGTATGGTATTGAGTAGCAGTCGTTCGACTCGGAGCAATGCCTGACTGTTCATGTAGACTCGCAGAACGATATCGCCCGACTCTGCCTCATCGCCATCCGCCATCAGGGTATCGATTTTCGCGTCGGGGTCTACATAAAGCATCATTGCTTTCGCAACCTCCACGCCAGACAATACGCATTTTTCTTTGACTAGCAAATGGGCCCGAGACTTCTGATCTGCCGGCACACAGGCCAGCGAGGTGTGATCGCCCGAACCGACATCTTCCACCAATCCCCTTTCAATGAAGGTATTTAATTGAGTTTTCACTAGATAATTTTGCAAAATTTCCATGTATTTATTGGATTTTAAATGCCAATTGGACACCAAATTGATTCAGTGCGCCCTTTGAATCTTCGGTAATGATTTGAGTTCCACCTCCTTCAGTAGGAATTACCTGCTTACCTTTGTTCCGGATCACATCGGTCAGCCCGGTATTTAAAAACAACAACAGACTTACATCTTTATTCCAACGTTGAAATTCTGTCCCTAGCGCCATACCCCACATTAGGTTGAAAAGACTCACATCCTTTCCGATTTTCTCCTTCTCCAGCAGTAGGTTCCCAGCTTCGATCCGGCCCCGGGCCCGATTGCGGATACCCAGGGTCAGCACTGGAATCCGGGCAAATACTTGAACATCGTATGACACCGGAAACTGAAATTGCAGACCAGCCGGGATTTCAAAGTAATTTAAGGTGTAACGGATGTTGGTATTGTCGGGCAGAGGCTCATTGCCCGTATTATAATCCGGATTGCTCAATTCTGAGTTGGGCAAAAAATTACCCCCCTCCCTGTAGAGCAACTGACCACCAGACCACAATGTAAAATCAAACCCACCTACTACGCCGACCCATTCTGCCATTTTAAAATTGACAGTTGCTCCGAGTTTGATCCCCAGATTCACACCATTGGCATCGATATAATCGCTGGAACTATTCAGACGACTGAACGTAGGAGTCAGGTGAAAATCCAGCTCCTTTTCACCCCAAAGCTGGCCAAATGATGTTTGAGTCATCAGGCAAAGGACCATGACCAAGCCCAATAAATACGTGTGATTCATGCGTGTGCAAACCTTAAAATCCAATACAATATAAAAATTTCTTTCGAATTGGCATCTAAACTCTCAATATAACCAGAATACGGAGAATGATGGCGTCAGAAAACCGGTCAGGCCAGTTCGGTCAAAAATATAATTTAAAATAGCAATCATTCGACCTTGTCAACGTTTCTATCAAAATCTGATTCCACTAAACTACTATTTTTAAATGCCATGTTTCACAGCGCTACATCCCTGTTTTTCATCTTCGCAGTTTGTGGTATAGGCTCCATGCTTGCAGCTTGCTCGGACAACCGTCCATCAGATCGACCTGCTCCGGATATACCTCCGGAAAATATAGAGATTGTTCGATTTGATCAAATTCTTTGCAGGGATGGACACCCATCTGAAAATCGTTCATTGGATTCGCTACTTCAGCAATTTCCGGTTTTTACGGATGTCTTTTTCAACCAGGTGATTTTCCCCCAGGGTGCAGAAGCTATACAACTTGAGGACCTGGTTCGGAATTACTGTGGAGCTCCGGCTATTCAACACCTGATTGACACCACAAAGATAATTTTCCCTAATCTGAATAAACTGGAAATTGAGTTGGGTCAGGCACTGGGGTATTTTCACCATTATTTTCCTGACAGACCCATCCCACGGGTAGTTACTTATGTTTCGGAATTTGGAATCGGTACTTTTACAGTGGACACTGAAGTTCTGGGCATCGGTCTGGATTTCTTTTTAGGGAGCCAATATCCGTATTACGATCCTGCTGTGTTTCCTAATTACCTGGTCCGTACCATGACGCCCGAATATTTGTCGGTAAAAGCAGTCCGGGCAATAGCCCAGGTATTATTGCCACCCGTTACGACCGGCAATTTTCTGGAATATATGATCCACCACGGCAAAACACTATACATTGCCTCCCGGCTCCAACCCCGGATGCCGATGTCGAGCCTGTGTCTGTTTACAGAAGAGGAAATGAAGTGGGTTGAAGAAAACGAGCTCCCAATCTGGTCCTTCCTCGTCGATTTGGATTATTTCTATGAAACAGATCCCAGAAAGTTTCAAAAATACGTTGATCCCGCTCCCCACACCCCAGGATTGCCTTCAAATGCCCCCGGCCGTGTGGCCAATTGGATCGGATACCGTATAGTGGAATCGTATATGTTTCGGAATAATCAGGTTACACTGGCTGAACTGGCCGCTGAAACCGATTATCAGAAAATAATGGATCAATCCGGATATAAACCTCCAAGGCCGAAGCGATAGATCAGTCCCTTATCCCGCCTTTTTCACGATAAATAGACAAGTTGGGAGATGTTTTTGCCCTATAATATTATCTTTCAACTGGATATGGCGGGTTTATCCCTACATTTACAAAAAAAATTACAGCGCATAATCGGGTGCCGCCCGAAGCCTTGTAATTCAAAATAAAATCGCAAAGTATTCAAACTCAAATACCTGGAATTGTCGGCCTTTTATGAATTTTCCGGGTTATTTCACCTTCGCCACCTGAAAACTCCGGGCTGCCAATGCAAATATCCCATAGCCATTTTCCACATTGGAGTAGATTTCTACCGGTTCGGCAAACGGGTTATCCTGATTGATCGTATAAAGATGGGCAGACTTTTGAAACGCTCGAAAACTATTGGAAAGATTGGTAATCCGGACGATCAAGGTAGTGCTTTTATCCCGGTCGAAATTGTCATATGAACTAGTGAATCGAAAATGGATGCGCTTTCGTCCATCATTCGTAAAATCATCCTCGTAAAATAAATTGTCGCGGGAATTCTCAAATATGTCCAGATCTGCGGTCCGGTCTGGTCGTTCAATGGAACCGTACACCAACTCAGACTCCTGTGCCGACGTACTATCCAGTGGAAAAATTGCGGAAACGTCCACCAAATACTCGTTGATCCGGTCGACTTCATCCTCAATTCTGATGTCCATATATCCTTCGCGCGGTGTCCTGCCCTCAAATCCTTCTTCAAATTCCAATTGCACATCTTCGATGACAAATGAAATGAGATGAGGCATCGTATCCCGGGCGGACACTGGCGCCCATTCCGGAACAAACACGGGTGCATAATCCGGAATGAAGCCGGCATAAATTTGGTATTCCTCACCTGGGATCAGATCATCATTCACCGCATAATATTTATCCTGGGGTCTGAATATCGAATCCAGTTCGGAGAACGATATATTCAATTCCTCATTCCCCCTCATCAGATGAACATCCGCCTGGTAATAATCTTCCCGGCTATATACAGGTGGCATTGAATTGGAAATATAAATCCGGTTGTACTGATCATTGTCCAGGCTGGACCAACCGAAGTGATGGAGGCTGAATGCCGAATCTCTGATATCGGTAGTGTACATGACGCTGAAAATGACCCCCCGGGTAATGTGATCAGAATAATCCACTTCGATCGGCCTTTTGAAACCGTCGCAGCCCCACTGCATCATCCCGGCCAGGCCGAGCAATAGCCACCAAAAAACATTTCTCATGGTATCAAAATTTAAATCCCCAACTGAAGTATGGTATAATGGGTAAAATGGAAATCTCTTCCAGTTTCTTATGATAAAAATCATCACTTTGGATGATAAAAAATGGGTTCATCCGGGAGTATACATTATACGCACCGAATGTCCAGAATGATTCTCCCCAACGTTTCTCTTTCGTGCGCCGGAACGATACATCCAGCCGATGATAATCCGACATCCGGTAATTGTTTTTCCCGGCATACACCGAATAGCCGCCATTGTTGGAAAAATATCCAAAGGGTGCTGGAAAATACGAATCCGGGATGGAATATGCGTTGCCCGTTCCATAGATCCATGCGCCCGAAAAAGACCACCGATCCGATAGATCTTGCGACAATACTACGCTGATATCGTGTCGTCTGTCGTATTTGAAGGGAAACACTTCGCCCCGATTGATTCCATCAAACTGCCTGTTGTTCCAGGACAAGGTATAAGCCAACCAACCCGTCGTCCGGCCAAATTTTTTCTGAAACAAAAATTCTGCCCCGTAGGACCAACCCCGACCCTGCGTTATTTTCTCCTGCCAGTCTGCTGTGGTCACCGGGTCGATGATAAAGCTTACACCCGGTTTGTAAGATAAAACGTGATTCATTTTTTTATAATATCCTTCGATCGACAGTTCATAATCCTGCCATAATGTTTTGGCTCCTCCGATGGCAACCTGCCAACTGGTTTGCGGACGGATCCGGTCAGTACTTGGTACCCACAGATCGGTGGGCAAGCTCAGCGCTTCGCTGGTCAGCAAATTGATGTACTGGGCCATGGAGGCGTAGGAGGCTTTCAGTGCCCAGGCTCCCGGAAATTTGTATCGCATACTTAGTCGGGGCTGCAGGGAATGATAAAACTTTTGAGCCGTGAGAAAGGTGGAATAATGCAAGCCGACGTTCATCTTCAGGGGTCCGAACTCCATATCATCTTCAATATATATAGCTCCTTCCTGCGACCTCAAATGGTCCTGGTTAAAATTCCGGTTATCGCTTTCATTGCCAAGTTTGTATCTATAGGTCAGCGCACCGGGGCTGTATATGTGGTGTGTCCAGCCGATTCCCATTTTCAGGGAATGGTGGCTGTCCGGCACATAATCAAGCGAATACCTAAGGCCGATATCCTCAATACCCGAAAAATAAAGAGAATTCAGGGACTCCTCGCTTTCTCCCTCCGAATAGGAATAGGTAATATCATTATTCAGCTGATACCGGGTATAGACCAGAGTGGTATTGGCAAAGAGCTTTGGCGCCATCCTGTGGTTCCAGTTGAGTGATCCCAGGTAATTCCCCCATTTGACATAGGCATTGGTGCTGGTGGTGATATCATTGTATTTTGCTCCGTAATTGTCGGCTCCGAAATAACCGCTGAAAACCAGGCGGTGCCGGTCGTTAAAGCGGTGATTGGCCTTGAGATTGATATCGTGAAAAAACGCGGTCGGGATGACTTTCTCCTTTTTCGTTTTTTGGGCCATTTTCGCGATGGGTCGTCCGATGATATCGATATAGGACCGGCGGATCGATACCAGAAAAGAACTTTTTTTCCGTATAATAGGGCCTTCCAGCAGTAGTTTCGATGAGATCAACCCGATCTGACCCGAACCATGGAATTCGTTCAAATGTCCATCGCGCATATTCACTTCAACGATAGATGACAAACGTCCGCCAAACCGCGCCGGAAATCCCCCCTTGGTGATGCTGAGGCTTTTGATCGCGTCCGAATTAAACGAACTGAAGATACCGAGGACGTGGGTCGGATTGTATATCGGAACGCCATCGACCAGGATCAGGTTCTGATCGATGCTGCCACCCCTGACATAAATGCCCGACGTAGCCTCTGTGCCACTTTGCACACCGGGCAATAACTGAAGCGTTTTCAGCACGTCCGTTTCGCCCAGAAACGCAGGTAATTTCCGGATCTGTTCGACCGGAATTTCATTCCGGCTCATCTGACTCTCTTCTTCGATCCGTCTGACACGCTCGGCCTGAATTTCCACTGTTTCGAGCTGGACCGCACTACTCAGGTGGAAATCTATCTGGATATTTCCGGTAGCTGTCCATTCTACGGAATCCGTTTGATATCCTACGTAACTACATACGAGAATACCCTCTCCAGAGGGCACGGTAAGGCTGTAGAAACCGTAATTATTGGTGGTAGTACCAAGCTGGGTGATTGGATCAAATATATTCGCTCCGATGAGTTTCTCCCCGGAACCCGTTTCTTCCACATATCCACTAATAGTAACCCGTTGACCGAACGTGTTGGTTACCAATAAAAATAAAACTGAGACAAATTGTAGTTTTTTTCCTAAACTGGAGATATTGATCCGGGGAATCTGGTGCATGATAACGGTTTATTGTAATTCATAGAAGTCTTTATAGAACGTCCGAATCCATTGGTTCGGCCACT
>CBFGVZ010000192.1:0-6762 GCA_965652315.1 uncultured Saprospiraceae bacterium
CCCGGCTCATCATACGTTTTATCGCCTTCACAATGCATCGGACAATAGAACACCCCGGTTCCTTTCCCTTTCGGTGAAGTCTGCGGGGTGGGATGATCGTGCTGATGAATTTCATGATCGTCGTGGCCATCCGAATGGTGATGTTCCTGATGAATGGTGTAGGAACCGCCATCGTTTGCCAGAGCTTCCTGAAAAGCGGCAAATGGAATATGCCTGTCCATTTCGATGGTTGCTTCCGCTTTCTCCAGATCAACATCAACCGCCCGAACGCCTTCCACCTTTTCCAGGGAATTCTGGACATGATTACGGCATCCGTTGCAACTCATGCCATGTATATGATAGGTATGTTTCATGATTTTTTAATTGAATATATTTCAGGTTCTTCACAAGACCCTTCCAAATGTGATGAAATGAATTTTAAAGAATCGGATCTAAATAGCCGAAAAATTAGGTGCTTTCAAAATCTTCTGGCACTACAGCCCACTACTCACCATTGAATACAAATATATCAGATCTATTGTTTCAGTGGTGAACTTTACAGATACTATACTTCCATCTGTCCATCAGTATTAATGGGGTAAGGTCAGGATGTCTGAATATCATTTGGAGTTGGTACCTTTCTATGTAATTTAGACCTGGGTTGCATCGGCAATACTGCGCGCCACCAGATAACCACCCGTCCAGGCATTTTGGAAATTGAATCCTCCCGTGATGGCATCGATATTGATCACCTCCCCGATGAGGTATAGCCGGGGAAATAACCGGCTTTCAAAGTTTTTGAAATTGATTTCGGACAAATCTACGCCACCGGCGGTCACAAATTCATCTTTGAAAGTGCTTTTGCCCGTAACTGCAAAACAAGATTGGGTCAGTGCTTCTGCCAATTGGATCATTTGACTTTTCGACAGGTCGCCCCAGTTGTGCTGTACCGGAATACCGGTATTCTCAACCAGGTTATTCCACAATCTTTTGGGCAAACCATATTCGGGATTTCCGACGACCGTTTTGGAACCAGCGGTTTGTTTTTTGGTCTTTAATTGTCCAACCACCTGATCTTTCCGCAAATCATCCAGCCAGTTCACTTCTATATTAAACCGATAATTCAATTCCTGTAAAAACCGGGCTCCCCAGGCGGACAATCGAAGGATGACCGGTCCGCTCAGGCCCCAATGTGTGATGAGTAAAGGCCCGGAGCTTTCCAATCTACTTTGAGCGTTCTCGTCCAGGACACGCACACGTACATCGGCGGTCACCCCGGGCAAATCCTGAATTCGCTCATCATCGACGTTGAAGGTAAAAAGGGAAGGTACAGGTGGGATGATGGCATGACCCAGGTCTTCCAGGAATCTCCAGGTACTCCCACTACTACCGGTGGCTATGATCAGGTGTTGGGTAGAGAATACTTTGGATGAACTGTTAACCAACCAGGCCTTTTTACCTCGTTCAATCCCAGAAACCGAAGTTTTTTTCAGGATCTGAATACCAAGTCGGCTGGTGCAATCCAGGAAACAATCGATGATGGTCTGCGAACGGTCCGTAGCCGGAAAAATCCGGCCATCAGATTCTGTTTTGAGCCGGACACCGTGGCTTTCAAACCAGGTAATCACGTCTCCTGTCATAAATCGATGAAATGGTCCCAGCAATTCCTTTTCACCACGGGGGTAGTTCCGGGCCAATTCCTTTGGGTCATATTCTGCATGGGTTACATTGCAGCGACCGCCGCCGGATATTCGGACCTTTGACAACAATTTATTACTACGTTCCAGAATGGCTATACGAAGATTTTTATTCATTTCTGCCGCATTGATGGCTGCAAAAAATCCAGCTGCACCACCCCCTACAACAATGACGTCAAAATCATATTCCTCCATCCGGTCATACACTTTTTAGCCAGCCCGCTATACTCAGCCGGGGTCGGTGAAAGGACGCCAACACTTCGTGTTCCAGTTCATCACTTTTGAAAAAAACGGCCCGTCCGCCCACCGGAAACACATCTTCTATCCGCTCCCCATCGACATAAAGGCGTAGATTCCCGCCATCTCTGTTTTCCCAATGATCGTTGAGATATATCACCAGTGAAAATTTCCGGCCCCGATGGTTTTTGAACTGATCCAGGTGGCGTTTGTAGAAACTACCCGCTTCGTAATACGCATAGTGAAATTCCATCTGATTGATTCGAGTGTAACAGGTTTCGTTGAGAAATTGGATAAACTGCCCGATTTTGTTGATCAAAGCCTGTTCGAAAATGTCTTCCGGGTTATCATCAATCCACCGGATCACATCGCCCCTTACATCCAGATTTCTCTGAAAGTCAAAATGCCGTCCGACACCTGCAGGGTGCATGGCTCCATTCGTATGATGGGCAAGCAGATTTTTTCTTAGACCGGCCAATAGATCCGGCGCCAGAAATCCATCACAAATGCCATAATTCTGATCGATCAAGCCGGTGATGAGTTGTTCAAATTGCAATTCTGTTTCTGTCATATGCGTAAACGTAGTGTTGAGAATTTAAATTGCAGTATGTATTTCCATATCTTTGCATTTGGTAAAATTAAGTGTTATGACCTCTAAAAGGTATCCCTGTTTCTGGCAGGACTGATTTTATTTTCCAGTTGTGCCAGCACAACGATGATCCAGTCCAGCCCTAAAGGTGCGAAGCTTTATCTCAACGGTGAAGCTGTAGGCACCACGCCGTATTCCCATACAGACACGAAAATAGTAGGTAGTACCAACACCGTCCGTTTGGAAAAAGAAGGCTACGAGACATTCAATACGAGTTTTTCCAGGAATGAAGAAGCCGATGTCGGGGCAATAATAGGAGGAATTCTGGTTCTTATTCCATTTTTGTGGACCATGAAATACAAACCGGTTCATAATTATGAAATGATTCCGCTTTCGGACAACCCGGATGCCGATCAGATAGCGCAACCTCAGACCATGGAAAAGGAATCCAAGGCTTACCGGCTTAGGGAATTAAAAGCACTTCTGGATGACAATATCATCACGCAGGAGGAATTTGAAGCAGAGAAACAAAAAATACTGAATGAGGATAATTAGGTCGGTTGTATTCAAGTCTACAGAGACATTGCCAAAGTAACTGTAATACCAGCCCATACAGGCCCGCTGCGCCCGTCTGGGTACCGGGGCAAGTCAACCGTCATTGAAAACTTATATTGAACATGCCGGCCAAGACAAATGGCTCAGGGCAATTTCACACACAACCTCACACCCCCTCCCATGCTTGAACGGAATGTAGGCCAAGCTTCTAGACCGAAGGTCCCGTCTGGGCTATGGTAATTTGCCGGCAAGACAACTGAAATATGAAGCATTGATAGAACATTTCCGGCCACGAAAAATGGTTCATGGCAACCATCCACACACAAACCCACACTCACTCGCACGCTCGTACGGATTCAAAAGTTGCGTTCTCCCGCCTCCCTCGTCTTACCCAGACCTGGCGGGCAGCACTTATTTTCTTGAATCGTCATTTTGCAAAGGCACGGCGAAGAATAGTTCGGAGGCTTCGCCTGCCTACCTTACCCAGGTGGCCTTCGGGCAAGCTGGGCAGCCAGGCGGAACTGGTAAATCCGTAGCACTGCAATGGGGAAATTTGTTTAAAATTTCCTGGTATGATTTCATATCAGCCGTTCTTCCAACTGATCTTTCCACACAATAAACCCTCTCCGGTCCTCCGAATAATCGTGAATGATCCTACTGAAATTCTGCGGCTCTGTTTCCAGAAATGCCTGCCGTCCTTTATTCCGGATGACTTTCAGGTCTTCATCTATTGATTGCAGTTTATCCTTGAGTGAAGCAATATCCTTTTCAACATGCCACATGTATGTGGCCTCTTCAGTATCCAAAGTTTCCATGATCACATGATAGCGAATGGCACCGGAGACCAAAAAAACAAATGAAAACGGGTAGAGTACAAATCGAATTTTTAAGGTTGAAGCATCGTGTTGAGTGGCCAGATATCTCAATTGTCGATAATGGCGTACTTTTTCATCTTGTAATAACTTATCCAGCACTTCTTCCCCTGATTTATAAATTAAGCTGCTTTCATTCCCTTCCTGCACTTCGTTCACATCTAATAAGCCACCTGTATCAGTGTCATATTTTTTTCGAAGGATCCTTTTTTCAAGGAACTGGAATTTAACGCTATCAATTATTTCGCGGTTTATTTGATCTACCTGCTGTGAAGTTGCATTCTGGGATACGAGCTCTCCATTTTCATATTCAACAAAAATTTGAACCTCAATCTGTCTCGATTTCAAAACCCGAGCAAAAAATGGCTTCAAAACATCAAATTCAGGGCGCAGGTTATCATTTTCTATTTCAAATTCCAATTCCTGGTCATTCTGCGATACACGGTAAAGGAAACCCACTGCACCATACCGAAAATCAAGTTCATCAAACGGGATTTTAATCCTTTTCTCGATCATCTGAGGGTTGGTGGATGTTACTTCATCAGGATTGGGATCTTCGAATAAGGTCGCCTGCCTGTCAAAATCCCGGTAGTATTTGTTTCTTTTGAGAAAAAGCCGGTTCAGATAGTCTATTTTCCGATCCCGGTAATCATAGATAATTGGTGTGATCCCGGATCTTTGGACCCGTCCTATATATTGGATCAATTTTCCCTTGAAAGTAAATGGATAGACCAGGAAAAGGCATGAGACATTTTGGAGATCCGTACCTTCTCCAAACAATTGACCAGTAGTGATCAATACCTGATAATCTCCCGATCGCAGATTCTTCCACTTCAATTCCCGGGTTTTATTTGTATCGTCACCACTAAGCGTTACTACTTCAAATGATTGTTTAAGAAATTGAAATAGCGTATCGATGTGTGCCTTTCGTTCGGTGATGATAACTGCTCTCCTACCCTTATTCAGTTCATGGTTGATGTCTTCCAGGATCAATTTATTCCTGTTGGAATCATGTATCAGTATCCTGGATAAATGCTCAAACGGATCCGTTTTGGAATTGAATGGTACATCCAGATCGGTATCTCTTATAATGACCCGTGCCTTTTTGAATTCCTCAATTTCCTGTTCCTTAATATCAACTATTATATCACCCAAATAAAGGAAAATGAGTTTGCCATCGCTTCCTTTACGGAAGGGAGTGGCTGTTAACCCATATTGGTAATATGATGAAAAACGGGAAATCGTATTCCGGTATGATTTAGCCGGAATGTGGTGGCACTCGTCAATAATAATGGTTCCAAAAGACTGAGTAAAATCATCCGTATCCTGTTTTTCCAGGTGCTTATACAGGCTTTGGATCATAGCTACAGTAACCAGTTTGCCAGTCTTAGATTTTCCCTGACCAATACGCCCTATTTCATGTTTTGGAATTCCTAAAAACGCCTGGATTCTTTCGATCCACTGCGCCATTATTTGCCTGCGGTGGACGATTATTAAAGCAGGCTGTTTTTTATCGGCAATAATCTGCAATCCAATTATTGTTTTGCCGGAGCCAGGAGGAGCAGCTATTACACCAAAATCCTTCCGGAAAACGACATCTAATACGGTTTGCTGGTGAGACCTTAGGCTAAAATTCGCAGCCAGGTGAATCGGATCCAACTTAGATCTTTTATCCAGAAACTCATGGTCTATTTTGTGTTGGTAACAAAATCTAATCAACTTCCCAATAAATCCCCTGGGCAATGAGACCATGGAATCTGACTCTTCGATCAAATTAAAGTATTGCTCCACACCCCAGGTGCTTCTGCCTGTTTTCTTCCTGGCATAAAAATCCGAATTAGAAATATTCAACTCTTTTTTCAGGAAGTTAGTCAGATCAATGTTCAGAGTTGATTTTTGAATTTGAATCACGTTGCTAAGCCGGATTTTCAGCTTTGTATCATTGTGCGACGCAATCGGTTCACTACCGATGCTGGGATTACCGGGGGATAACGAGCTATAAATGGTGTCCAATTGAGATTGCGTGACTTTTTGAATGGACAAGAGAAATTTCCATTGATCCGGGAAGGGCTGTAAATTATCA
This sequence comes from uncultured Saprospiraceae bacterium, assembly GCA_965652315.1. Taxonomy (GTDB): domain Bacteria; phylum Bacteroidota; class Bacteroidia; order Chitinophagales; family Saprospiraceae; genus Membranihabitans. The sequence goes on from CBFGVZ010000192.1 coordinate 6,013, forward strand.
TCTACAAAGCAGCAATTCCCCTGTTCTACAATTAGCTTATTCAGAGGTAGTGCAATGAGGTTGCCCATACCTTTTCCTGAATGCATATCCTGGTTCGGAAACATTCTGTCAAAACTTGAACTTTTGTCAAAGACTGAAACAAGACCGGCCTGTTCCATGAGTGTGGACAATATTTTCCGACTTTTAGCCGCTAGGTAGGGTTGTTCAAAAAATATCCATACGTGACCTCCTTCCCCAGACCTGGATCGTTCAAGATAGGCTGGAATACCCTTTTCTTTACAGGCATTGATCAATTTCCGGGACTCAGACTCCCAGTTTTTCTTGTCAAAGTCCGCTGCAATAAACCAGGATGTGTTATTTTCCAGCAGCGGATATATCCCAATCATTTTCCGGCCGTGCAAATGATTCAAAAGCTCCGCATCGGTAAGAGGAGCCAGCTTTTTATCCTTGAAGTCTTTTAATTTTCCCCCTTTAATTCTGAAAAGTCGGAAAATATGCGGATCGAAATGATACGCCGGCATATATCCACTTTTTTTGCTTTTTTCCCACCGTATAGCAAACACATCCTCCCGGCCTTTGAAGAGCCATTTGAATATTTCCAGTTTTTCGGTGTCAGAGTAATTGGGCATTGGCTGATATCTTGTGTACTAATCCAACCTCAGATTCGCTGACTCCATAAATGAATTTCTTAAAAAGGGAATAGTTAATTCTACTATTTCATACCCGGCTACCACATTCAAATTAATTTAA
>CBFGVZ010000193.1:0-6754 GCA_965652315.1 uncultured Saprospiraceae bacterium
CTGAAAGGACGATGGAAATAAACCATTAAAACGCTGTAGTCCCGTTCATCTGGGAAAGACTGCAAAATTCTTCCATTTTAAGCTGATGTTGAGGTTATGAGATTACGCATAGACTCTTATTATTTCTCGAACCCGGAATATTTTTTGTAAACCGCGCGATATCCTAATAATCTGGCTACTGGTGCTACGGTGTTCATCAGAAACTTTTGCACGCCAAGTGGCATATCCACCAGAAAGGACTTACTGTCCAGATATTTTAAAGTGACCAGCTGCTGCACCAGGCTCAGTTTGCCATCTATGCTCTTCCCATCACCGACCAGTCCTATCATATTCTCGATCAGATATTCAAAATCCAACGCAGGGGTAACCGTATGGATATACACCAGCGGGGCGTCACTTTCATTGAAATGGTTATGCGGCATATTCCGCGGTAGTGAAATTTTTTCACCGGCATTCAGGATAATGGTTGTTCCTTCAGATAAAATGGTCATTTGACCGGATACCACTTCAAATGTTTCATCCTGAAGGGTATGAAAATGGTCCGGAACGAGTTTTCCCTTTTGGTTGATGGTAGCTTTCATCGTCACGAAAGCACCGCCCGTATCCTTTGATGTTTCCATAAATTCGTAGGAATTCCCGTTGATCGCGTTGGTGATGATTTGTCCTTTTGTGGGCATAGTGAGGTGATTTTGGATTTAAATATAGAAAACAATATGGATAATCACAGGGACAATACAATTTACGGTCATCCAAATACGGATTATGCATGGTAATTGCTTTATAAAGAGTCGAGGCATGACCGAATGTAGTCGGAGTCCAAAGAAACACATTCAGCTTCCCAATTCCCGAATCTCTAATTATTCGGTGCTCCGGCATCCACCCAATCTCGAAATTTCTGACGATCGGCATCAGACATGGACACGGTGTAATGGGGTGTGGCCCGGTCTACCCAGACCACCTGCCTGATATCGCTGGCTTTGAGTTTGACCTGGTTATACGTCAGTAGTTCAAATTCCAGCGACCCGGCACCATGACATCCGGATGAAGAACAATTTACATCGATCAATGGCCGGATGTCTGCAGCATAGGATATCTCTTCGCCCGAGAGTATGGGGTCCGCTTCACAGGCCGCAAACAACAATATTCCACCGATTAAGACCCACCAACCTGCTCTGTTTTTCTTAGTTTCTGACATATTCATGGTATTGTTTTAATGGCATTTATTCCCGGGTATATAACTTACATGAAATGCAAAAAAGTATGATTACGACCCACTGAAGGCACTTAATGCCCATCAAAAAAGGGAGCCAAAACTTTTGGCTCCCTTCTCGTATCATAATACTTAAAGCGTTTGCTCTACAAACCGATCAACTTTCGATTTAATTCTTCATCCGGTTCTCCACCTGCAAAATCATCGAAAGCTTTTTCAGTGACTTCGATGATATGTTCTTCGATAAATGGAGCTCCCTGCGCTGCGCCTTGTTCGCCGGATTTGATGCAGTCTTCCCATTCCAGAACCGCCCAGCCGCCATATCCGTATTGGGAAAGTTTGGTAAAGACTCCCTTGAAGTCCACCTGTCCATCCCCCAGTGACCGGAACCGTCCAGGTCGTTCCACCCATCCGGCGTAACCCCCGTAAACCCCTGCTTTGCCCGTCGGATTAAACTCCGCATCTTTCACATGAAACATCCGGATCCGTTCGTGATAAATATCGATAAAATCCAGGTACTTCAACTGCTGCAGGATAAAATGAGATGGATCGTACAGAATATTGGCCCTGGGATGGTCATCAACCACCTCAAGGAACCGCTCAAAAGTCAGTCCATCATGAAGATCCTCGCCCGGATGTAATTCATAACACACATCCACTCCGTATTCATCGAATGTATCCAGAATGGGTCTCCATCTTTTCCCAAGTTCGTTGAAAGCGGTCTCAACCAGTCCCTGCGGGCGTTGGGGCCAGGGATAAATAGTCTGCCAGATCAGAGCACCGGAAAAAGTACCGTGTACATCTATTCCCAGATTGCGGCTGGCCATGGCACCCCATTTCAATTGCTGGACTGCCCATTCCGTCCTTCCCTGTGGATTGCCATGCAACTCAGGTGGAGCAAAACCGTCAAACAATTCATTGTAGGCGGGATGAACCGCCACCAACTGCCCTTGCAAGTGGGTTGATAATTCTGTGATTTCCACTCCCTGTTCGTTCGCGATGCCTTTCAATTCGTCACAATAATCTTTACTGGTTGCAGCTTTCTCCAGATCGATCAGACTCGGCACAAAAGTCGGCAATTGCACGCCTTTATACCCCAATGATGCTGCCCATCCACAGATCGATTTAAAGGTATTGAAAGGCGCTTCCTCCGAAGCAAACTGCGCCAGAAAAATTGCAGGGCCTTTAATATTCTTCATTGTACATTTTTTTTTAAAATATGGTGTTCAAAAATTAATTTTATTGTCAGTCTTCAAAAGCGGTCCATTTCTGGTCACTTTTTCCGGATTCGACTACTTTATAGAGGAATTTCATCCCCCTTACCCCATCGGAAACCGTAGGAAAATCCAGGTATTGTTCGTTCGGTTCTTTACCCTGCAACCGCGCCTGAATGCACTTTGCAAAGTTGCGATACAAATTTCCAAAGGCTTCCAGGTACCCTTCGGGGTGTCCGGCAGGAATCCGCGTATGAGCTGTAGCACTTTCGTACAGATCTCCCACACCCGTGCGGTACACTTCCATTGATTTGTGCAGCCATTTGACATAAAGGGTATTAGGTTCCATCTGGTGCCATTCCAGTCCGGCTTTGGTGCCATACACGCGGATCGAAAGACTGTTCTCCTCGCCCGCTGCGACCTGGCTGGCTGTCAGTGTACCCGTCGCCCCGCCATCAAATCGTAGTAACACGCTCCCGTCATCATCCAGAACCCGGCCATCGACTACCGTATCCAGATCGGCGCAAAGCTGGCTGATCTTCTGGCCGGTGATATACTCCGCCAGGTTCTCGGCATGGGTGCCGATGTCGCCCATTGCTCCGGCAATCCCAGATTTGGCGGGGTCAACGCGCCATCCGGCTTGCTTGGAATCGGTTTCTTCAAGCTTTTCTGACAACCAGCCCTGGGGATATTCTACATAGATCTTTCGTACCTGACCGATGTCGCCGTTTCTGACCATGTCCCGCGCCTGCTTCACCATCGGATAACCGGTATAGGTGTGGGTCAATGCAAAAATAAGTCCTGTGGATTCCACCAGCTGTTCCAGTTCGATCGCTTCTTCCATGGTACGCGTCATCGGCTTGTCGCAGATCACGTGAAATCCATTTTCCAGCGCCAGTTTGGCGGGTAGAAAGTGCAGGTGATTGGGGGTCACAATGCTGATACAGTCCATACGCTCCCCTTCAGGTAATTTTTTCTCCTCTTCGATCATCTGTTGGAAGGTATCGTATATCCGATCTTCCGGCAGAAATAACTCGCGGCCAGTGATTTTTGATTTTTCGGGACTTGAGCTGAACGATCCGCAGACCAGTTCGATCTGTCCGTCCAGCCGGGCAGCCATTCGATGTACATCCCCAATGAAGGCACCGGGTCCGCCACCTACCATACCCATTCGTATTTTTCGGTTCATAAACTATGTAATTATTGAAAAGGTCTAAATATAAAGAAAGAAATTTTAATTCCCGAGAACAAAAGAACTTTCTCATACATTTACGTTTTTATGACTTCAATTTTGCTGAGTGGACTGGTACTTTCCGTACTGCATGCAATCATACCCAATCACTGGATCCCCCTGGTCACGTTGTCCAGAAAGGAGCATTGGGATCTACCGAAAACCTTGAAAATTACCGTGCTTGCAGGGGGGGCTCACGTATTGAGTACTGTCCTCATCGGATTGCTGATCAGCGCATTGAGTCTTCAGTTGTCACATGAATGGGAAGAATGGGTTCACTGGGTCAGTCCTGCCCTGTTGGTTGCTCTGGGAATTTTCTTTATTTACCAACATTATCATCATCATCATTTCCACATTGACCACACGAATGGCCAAAAGAGCGTCCGGCAACAGATCTGGGTGATTGTTCTGGCGATGTTTTTCAGCCCCTGTCTGGAAATCGAAGCACTGTACATTCTGGCCGGGCACCTCAGTTGGACCCTTGTCGGATGGCTTTCTGTACTGTATATTACGATCACACTGACGGGTATGGTGGCCTGGGTGTACATCGTGTACCGCGGACTTGAGAAACTCAATCGCAACTGGCATCGTCTGGAGCACAGCTCAGGCATTATTGCCGGTGTCATTCTGATCGCGACGGGATTGTTATCATTTTTCCTGCATTCACATTAATGCGTTGCGGAAGGTAGGTTATAGTTCCGCTTCGGCCCGTTTCCAATGTATTCAACCCCGGATTCTCCTGATCCGATCGATTTTAAAATAGGGCACCATTGTACCCTTATTTTGATACAATGGTGCCGCTAACATTACCACTAAAATTTGCAAAATTATCTTACCCGTCTCAAAAACGGTACCGTGCCACAAACTGGAAGTACTGATTGTTGAGCGACAATCTGGGGGTGATCAGGTTGGCTATTTCGGGCAGCTCAATTGAGGCGACGGGAGTGAGTGCGCGGTGATAACGCAATCCTACGTCCACATTGTCATGGACAGCGACATGGATTCCAGCCACGATACCAGCCGAGAACTTCCGGTCCAGGTTCTCAGAGATCAATCCGATGTAATCAGCATTGGAATCGACGCGCCAGGACAATTCCGGTCCCGCGGACACGCTGAAACGATCGGTCAGATAAAAGTCCAGCAATGCCGGAACCTGGATATATTCCATCTTCCAGGAGGCACTCACCGGAATGACCCCGGGCAGCAGGCCTACTTTTCCACCTCTTCTGCTGTAACCGGGCTCGAAGGACAATCCGAATTTTTCGGTCGGCCTGATCCCGATGTAGGCACTGAGGTTATAGGACATTATCGGATCGTGATTGAAAACGGGCAGGTCATCAAAGGCCGAATAATTGAAGTTGGACAGGCCGATTCCACCGCTCAATCCGTATTGCAAGTTGCTTTGGGAGTATGATGTGATCCATCCGAAGACTACCATTGTCGCTGTGATTATCCATTGCATTTTCATAATGTGTGATTTTTGGTTGTTCAATAAAAGTGTTCGGTCAGAACACCATTTTATATCGGCCGTGTGCATATATGACGATGGCATTCCAGCGGAAATTCACAATAAAATCATAATGTAGGGATTACCGGTTTAACCCCTGGGTGTGTGGAGCTGCAGCTGATTGGTTTTGTGGTTGCTGTAGTTGCTATTTCAGAGTTTCCGGAGTAAGCCCGGTCCTCAGTACTAATCACTATTTCAGCGACGACGCACGGTGGATGGCATCGGGGCCAAATCGCTCACGGATATGATCCATTTGCCGGAGCAGTTCAATATCGCGGATGGTATCGTCGAAAAGGGAAAGCTGATCGCTGCCATGTACCAGTCCGCTGAATTTGACGCCGACCAGCCGGATTAATTGCCGGCGCTGGTACAGCTTAGAGAAGAGCTCGAGGAGATGATCGATGAGAATGCGATTGTTGGCGGTATAGGCTATTTTTTTCTGACGGGTATAGGTATTGAAGTCGGCATACCGGATCTTGATGACCACCTGGCCGGTCAGTTGGTTCTTCTGACGGAGTTCAAAAGCCAGGTCGTCGACCATTGCCATGACCTTGTGGCGGATAAACTGAATATCCAGGGTGTCGTCGGAAAAGGTCCGTTCTTTGGAAATCGATTTCTGCTCGGTGTAGGGGACGACCTCCGACGGATCGATGGCATTGGCCTTGTTCCAGAGTTCGCGGCCGTGCTTACCGAATTCACGTTCCAACAATCCAGCAGGGACGGCGCGCAGGGTACGGACCAGCCGCACCCCCATAAAGCTGAGTTTTTTATACGTTTCCTTTCCTATGCCGGGGATCTTGCGCGTCGACAGCGGTGCGATGTATTCCCGCTCTGTCCCGCGATCCACCTTATTCTCGCCGTTGGGTTTCACCTCGCCGGTACCGATCTTGGACACCAGTTTGTTGACCGACAGCCCAAATGAAATGGGCAGCCCCGATTCGCGGATGACCTTCTGCCGCAATTCCCGGGTCCATTTGTAGCATCCGAAATAGCGATCCATGCCACTGATATCGATGTAAAATTCGTCGATCGAAGATTTTTCAAATACCGGTGCTTCTTCCCGGATAACGTCCGTGACCAGCCGGGAATACTTCGAATACTCGTCCATATCGCCCCGCATCACCACCGCCTGTGGACACAGTCGCAGCGCCGTCTTCATCGGCATGGCAGAATGAACCCCAAACCGACGGGCTTCATAACTGCACGAAGCCACCACGCCCCGGTTGCTCATGCCACCGATCAGCAGGGGCTTACCTTCCAGCGATGAATCCCTCAGTCGCTCCACGGAGACAAAGAAGGAATCGAGATCCATATGTACGATCGCCCGGTCAAACATTGATTACTAGCTTACATTTTTTCCTACCCAAATATCCACATTTTTTTATTAAATGTCGGAAAATTCGACTTAGAATCAAATAATGCGTTTACCCATCAAAACCCGTGAAAAATTTTTCCGGCGGTTAATTTTTTCCATCCGGAAATTTGTGATAAATTTGCAGCGCCTTTGGCACAAATGGATAGACCCATGGTGTAATGGTAGCACTCCGGTTTTTGGTACCGTCAGTCAAGGTTCGAGTCCTTGTGGGTCTACA
>CBFGVZ010000194.1:0-6666 GCA_965652315.1 uncultured Saprospiraceae bacterium
TGTAGAAGTACTCGGCACACGATTCAATGTCAACGCCCGTACGCTAAAAACCAGGGTTGTACTTGAGACCGGATCCGTGAGGGTAAAATCCAATCAGGATGACCATAGTACGTTGGCTTATCTGAAAGAAACAGGGGATTTCGTCGAATCTGACGGATTGGAATCCGGTGTTATTACCGGTCAGGTAGATCATTCATTATTCACAGCGTGGCAGGAAAGGAAACTGAAATTTGAAAATGCGCCGCTGACGGAGGTATTGCGGATGATCGATGATTTTTATGGTGTTTCGATTCAGTGTAAAGATCCATCTATCCTGGAGAAGCATTTTTCCGGGACGTTGCCCAATGATAATTTGGATATCGTATTAAAGTCCCTATCCAATATATACAATTCGAGCTTTCTCCCAATTGAGGCAAAAAATAAATAATTATTGCTCAAGAACATAATTTGCCGAAAGTTTAAATAAATAAAAACATGAAAAATTTTATACTGTTCTTATGTTTGATTTTCTTTCAACTGGATGTACATGGACAGGGAGATATGGTTTTGAACGTATCTGGACCGTCGTATGTGATACAGGATGAAGCACCACATGAACTCATTGTCGATATACTGAAAGAGGTTGAGAAAAGATTTGATGTGTACATCAATTACGATCCGGCTCTACTCAGCCGGAAAGTGTCAAATGAACCGATGGATTGGAGTGGGGGATTGGAAAAAACCCTAACCAGAATATTAACTCCTTCAGGATTGAAATTTCAAAAGATAGGTGAAAATTACTATGCAATCTTACCTGTTGATAAATCTGAGGGAGCCGCTCCCGATAATTTAACACCCAAGCTACCATTGGCACCTCAAAAAGATAAGACACAAAAAGCTAAGAACGCCGATCTCAATTTTAGTGAATCCGTCCAGCTTCAAAGGCTGAACATGAAGAAAATTGACCTCGTAGAAGCATATTATCAGGTGAATACTTTGTCCGGACAGGTCATTGATGGGAATGGGGAGCCGTTAATAGGAGTGAATGTCCTGGTAAAAGGTACCAACCAGGGTACATCCACTAATCTGGCGGGAGAATTCGTCCTCACCAATGTCGATGATGATGCGACACTACTGATTTCCTACATCGGATACCAATCCAAAGAAGTGAAAGTCGAAGGACGTTCCAATATCGTCATTACGCTGATCGAAGAATCGGAGATTTTGGATGAGGTGGTTGTCGTGGGTTATAATTCGGTCGAAAGGGATCATGTGGCGTCCTCTATCGAGACCGTTGATATGGATCGATTGCGTACACGACCGATGCAGAAGCTCCAGGAAGGTTTCAGTGGCTCAGTCGCCGGTGTAACCATGATGCAGGGAAATAACTTACCGGGAAGTGTCCCGGGCAACATCAGAATCCGGGGATTAAGTACTTTGCAAAATGCATCCCCACTGGTCATTGTGGATGGTATGGAGCAATCCCTTACAGATATCGATCCGAACCAGATTAAAAGCATGAGTGTACTCAAAGATGCCGCTGCTGCCTCTATGTATGGTTCCCGCGGTGCAAATGGCGTCATCATCATTGAGACGGAACGGGGTACCACTGGAGAATTTAAAGTGGATCTACATACCTGGGCAGGAATTCAGTCGCCGATCGATTTGCCCGATTTTGTGAATTCCGCCAATTATATGCGGTTGAACAATGAAGCACGTGAAGCACAGGGGCAATCGCTTCAATTTACAGAGGAGGATATTTCAAAAGCCGAATCCGGGGAGATTCCTACAGTCGACTGGCTGGATATCATCATGCAAAAACCTGCCAGTTCATTCAATACCTCAGCGAGTATTTCCGGAGGTGGTGGTGTCGGAACTTTCAATCTTATGCTGGGTTATATCGAAGCCAACGGGCTCAATCCGCTGGAAGGCTCCAATAAATTCAGTGCCCGGTTCAATACCAATGTTAATATCGCTGATCGATTCGTCTTGTTAGCCGATTTCTATGCCCACCGTCTTCAGGTGGATCGTTTGCAAGCTAACAGTGATGGGAATGGTTTGTATCAAAGGGCCTGGTGGATGAACCCCACACAAGAACCGTTTTATCATGATTCAGAAATTCCAAACCATTACAGGCTCCACAACAATGACCAGAATCCACTGGCCCGGATAGAAGTGGGTGGCCTTCGAAACAACCTGTATGACAGGAGTACCATCAATTTGAGGCCCCGGTATTATATCACGGACAATCTACATATTGCGGGGAATGTTTCCTATATGATCAATAAATCGGCTTACAAGTACAAACGACAAACCCATAAATTCTTTGATGGAGACGGCAAACCGGTAGCTGTTTGGGGCAATTCAGTCGGCTCCTCACAGGGCGTAAGCGAAAGCCAACTGACCGCCCGTGCGCTGGTTAACTACGAAACCGCTCTGAGAAAGGACCGGGATAAAATTTACCTTGTCGGTGGTACCGAAGTGATGAATTTCAACTACACCGACTACCGGGAAATTTCCAAAGCTTCCTTCTTTACCAAATTGAACTATTCGCTGGATGACCGATATCTTTTGGAAGCTACTGTTCGAACGGATGGGAGTAGCAAATTCGCTCCCGGTCAGCGGTGGGGCCTTTTCCCGTCCGCCTCCGTGGGATGGAATATTCACAATGAGTCTTTTATGGACGATGCAAGAGAACAGGGAATCATAAACAATCTGAAAATCAGGATGTCATACGGATTAATAGGAAACGAGAATGTGGATCCCTATCTATGGCAGGAGGTGGTGAATACCTGGGGATGGACTATGCGTGTACCCAATCCTGCCTTTACATGGGAAAAGCAAAAGCAGGCGAACCTGGGATTTGATCTTACCGCAGCAGACAACCGGTTCAATGCGACCTTTGATGTGTACTCCAAGCATTCTTTTGACCTTATTTATTCAGAGTTTCCGGTACCTCCATTGACGGGTTCTTATTATCTCAGTACCTCGGTCAATATCGGGGAAGTGGAAAACAAAGGCTGGGAATTTTCTGCGAACTGGTCGGACAACATCGGTGAGCTGTCCTATTCGGTCGGCGGAATGATCTTTGACAATCGCAACAAGGTGCTGAAAGCCGGTTATTCCAATTCCGATACGCTGATATTCAAAGATGATAACGACAAAATATGGTACCGGGGAATTGCGGTGGACAATTACTATGGATACGAGAGCGATGGATTTTTTCAGAATCAATCCGAGGTGGATAGAACCGAAGCCAAATTACCCAATACGCTTCCCGGAGATATCCGGTACGTAGACCAAAATGGTGACGGCGTCATCAACGATATGGACAAAATCAATTTGGGTGATCCTTTCCCGCACTATAATTACTCAGTTCACCTGGATCTGGGATATAAAAACTGGGATTTCACGGTGCTGGGCCAGGGCGTTGGACAGCGTACCGGCCGGCTCAATGGTATGGAAGGATATCCGGTAATGATGGACGGATCCAGCAACAGCCTTGGAACACCGAGGAAATATTATATGGAACACCGCTGGACACCCGATAATCCGGACAGCCGGTTTCCCAGAGTATGGACGGGCTCCAGTTCCAACGCCGTGCTGAGTGATGTATGGCTGAGTGAAGCTTCATTTTTCCGCATCAAGACTATTCAATTAGGTTATTCGATCCCCAGAATAGGCAATAGTTTTCGGAATATCCGGATTTACCTCAACGCCCAGGATGCCTTTACCATTACCAACTGGGAAGGATTGGAACCTGAACGCAATGGTGGTAACGGCGCCTATCCCCGGATGGCTACTTATAGTATAGGAGCAATGGCAACGATATTTTAAAATTTATAAGACAGAAACAATATGAAAAAGTCACTATATATAGTTTTCCTGATTATCCTTTTCTCCGGCTGCGAGAATTTTCTGGACAAAACCGACCCGACTGCCACTTCGTTTGTCGAATTTTTCAACGATGAGGAAGATTTGAGACGGGTCGTTTACAGTAGCAATTACGATGCCTTCACGCATCATACCCATCCGCAGACTTTATTCTATATGTGGGATGGAAAATCAGATAATGCCTATAGTCGGGTGGTCGATCATTACCATCAGCGGATAGCAAATGGTAATTTCAACAGTAATAGTCCCGAGTTCCTTTATTATTATGAACTCCATATGAAACACCTGGGTCGGTTGAATACTTTTATCGACAACATTGACGTCCCATACGTGGAAGATGAATCGGTAAGGGAGCGATATAAGAGTATTTTGGAAGCTCTTAGAATCTGGCATTATTATGTACTCACGTTCAGATGGGGGGATGTGCCATTTCACCTGTCCCCTGCGGATTTGGAGGAAGCGAAGCAGCCGGTCACACCCAAAGAAGAAATCCTGGAGTATTTGTTCACGCATTCGGAGGAATTGGCGGCCAAGCTGCCCGGTGAAGAATATACTACGGACAAGTGGATGTTCAACAAATATTCTCTCAAAGCCCTGACGATGCGTTATGCGCTTTATCACCAGCGATACGAATTAGCTGCAAGGCTAGCCAAAGAGATCATGGACAGTGGTAATTATTCTCTGTACCCGGTTTATGGGGATCTTTTCAATTACGAAGCTTCTTCGGATAACAATGAGTTTATCATACACTTTGACCGGGACAGCCATTCCGGGACGGACAGCCACTCGTTCCAATATCTGGGCCCACACTTCCGTACCGGCAACGGCAAATCCTATGTGGTCCCACTAAAGTCACTGGTAGATTCCTACTGGACCTTGCAGGGAGATCCCATAGATGATAGTCCGATGTACTCGAAAGAGGAATACGAGCTGAATCCTAAGCTCAACCGGGATCCCCGCTACAGTGCATCGATAATGGGGCATGGAGATGTGTTTTATGGGGATACCATCGATATTTACAATGAAAATAGCCCCATGTACCACGAACAGGAAAGGTCCAGCCCAAGTGGATACTGGTTCCGCAAATTTGTGGATGAGGCCGATGCGTTCAAGAGCGCAGGCAATATGGAGTACGGTCTGCTCCGCTATGCTGAAGTATTGTTGACTTACGCGGAGGCCAAAATCATGATGAATGACATAGATGATCTGGCAAAGCAATGCATCAATCAGGTGCGTGAAAGAGCCGGTCTCGATATGGATTTTGCCGATGTGACCCTTCCGGAGTACAGCGCGTATGACCAGCAGCAATGGATAAAGTTGATCCGGAACGAACGACGTGTTGAGCTGGCCGCAGAAGGTTTGCGTTACGATGATATTATCCGCTGGCGGATCGCAGAGGATGTGTTGAATCAACCCGCACTGGGACATACCCGTAAAGTGAATGGTGAATTGGTTTCCCTCAAGATCGAAGATCGTTCCTTCCAGGAGAGGTACTATCTGTGGCCATTCCACGAAAACAGTCTTCGGGTGGAGCCAGGTCTGATTCAGAATCCGGGTTATTGACAGGACAATTTTTGAAATTTTAAAAAAAGGAGCTACTTTACAGCTCCTTTTTTCTTTTGGATCAACACAATCGATAGATATGAACCACACTACTGATCGAAACCGCCGAAGATTTATCCGCAATACCAGCCTGGGGCTGGCCGGCATGCCATTTATCACACACAATTTTCTGAATGTACCGCCGAGTGACAAGATTCGTGTGGCGCACGTGGGCATCAATGGTATGGGGCGGGGCCACATTAATTGGTTTGCGAGGATGCCGGACGTGGACACGGTGGCATTGTGCGACGTAGATGCCTACCACCTGGCGGAAGCGGAAAAGCTGCGATCCTCACTGCAGCCCAATGTGAAAGCGGAAGGTTATGGGGATTATCGTCACATCATCGATCGGAAAGACATCGACGTGGTGACTTGTGCCACTCCGGATCACTGGCATGCACTGGTGGCCATCCATGCGATGGAATCCGGTAAAGATGTCTACGGAGAGAAACCATTATCCTATTCGGTTCGGGAAGGGCAGGTCATGCTGGCTGCCCAGAAAAAGCACCGGGCCATTTTTCAGCTTGGAACACAGATCCACGCAGGCGATAATTATCACCGGGTTGCAGAAATCGTGCAATCCGGGGTGCTAGGCAAAATACATACGGTCCGGCTTTGGAAAACCGGTGGGACAGATGGAATGGGATTCCCGCCGAATCAGGAACCTCCGCCGCACCTGGATTGGAATATGTGGCTGGGACCTGCGCCGTACACACCTTATACACCGATCAAATGCCATCGCACCTACCGGAGTTTTTTCAATTTTTCGGGAGGAGTATTTGCCGATTTCTGGTGCCACATAGCGGATATTATGTTTATGTCCCTGCAACCTACGGGATTGCGGAGCATCGATGCCAGGGGGGAAGTCCCCACCAATGGTATCGCCAATACACCCAAATGGATCGATGTGGATTATAAATTTGACGATTTAGATGTGTTCTGGACCACCACACCACCTGATGTACCCGGTGCAGCGGAAATGGGAATTGGAGCTCACTTTGAAGGGGAGAAAGGTAGCCTGACCTGTGATTATGATACAAGGCGGATCCGGATCGGAAATGAAACCGTGGAGGATCTCGACGAAGTGCACCGTTCCATTCCCCGGTCTCCAGGCCATCAACGCAATTTTCTTGATTCGGTCAAATCGCGGAAGGAGCCGGAAAGCAATCTTACTTATGCCCGGGAGATGAC
>CBFGVZ010000195.1:0-6665 GCA_965652315.1 uncultured Saprospiraceae bacterium
TATAGATCTTTCCTGAAGGATTGTCAAGCCTGGAAATTTACGGCAATGGTCGCACCTTAATCTCCTTAAAATAGATCACACTACCCGGGTCATGCGCCTGGATGGCAAAAGTACCTCCTTTGAGAATCCGGTTCACCCGCTCTCCTTCCCGTTTGGGGTTTTCGGGCTGGGTGTAGTCCACCGTCACGATGTCATTGACTTTTACAATGACACGGTTCCCATCCACTTTGATGTATTCGGTAAACCACTCATCATCCTGTGCATAATTCTCTCGTACCTCCACAATATCGTACAGACTCCCCGTTCGTTTCCAATCGCCCCCGGAATTATTGATTTGCACTTCATAACCATGCAGGGGCCATCCGCTATCCTGATACCTGGTATGAAAATAAATACCTGAATTAGCCCCCTGTTTGGTCATAACCGTCGCCTCAAATTCAAAATTCTGGAAATCGTGGTTCTCCACGTCACCTGTATAATAAATATGTGAACGTTGTCCAGCCACTTTGAGCAGACCATCCTCTACGGAAAAAGTTTCAGCGTTATCACCGGCCTTCCAGCCATCAAGATTTTTCCCATTGAACAGGGAAATCCAACTTTCCTTTCCTGCATTATCAGACGACTGAGCCCAGGATGCGCAAGATAAATTTATATTCAAGGCGAGAAGGATCGAAACAAGAGTAAAATACTTCATTCTATTGAGTTTTATGGCAAGTGAATATAAGCGAAAAATTGGTATTATAACACCAGATCAACCGTATAGTATGTAAAAAAGTCAAAATAATCATAGCTCTTCAGGTCCGGATCAAAAAAATCTATCCGGGCTCCAACCGTCAAAATCAGTACATCCATCGGTACAACTGGAAAGTCCCCTAAGACAGATGCGATTTAAAAAATTCTATGGTCCGGCTCCAGGCCAATTCCGCAGCTTCTTTATCGTATCGTGGTGTAGAGGTGTTGTGAAAACCATGATTAGCACCGGGATAAAAATGAACCTCATACGACTTACCAAATTTTTTCAATGCAGTCTCATACGCCGGCCAGCCGGCGTTGACTCTTTCATCAAGTTCGGCATAATGGATCAGCAGCGGTGCCTGTATCTCAGCAACTTCATCCTGGTCAGGCTGCGATCCATAAAAAGGGACCGCTGCCGCCAATTCAGGTAGACGGACTGCCATCATATTGGAGATCCAGCCACCGAAGCAAAACCCGACGACTCCAATTTTTCCATTGACCTGTTCCAGACTCATCAGGTAATCATACGCTGCAATAAAATCTTCCAGCATTTCATCCCGGTCGCGTTGTCGTTGCAAAGCCCGACCCTCATCGTCGTTTCCGGGATAGCCGCCCAATGGAGACAGGGCATCGGGTGCAAGGGTCACAAAGCCTGCTAATGCAGCTTGTCGGGCAGTATCTTCTATATAAGGATTGAGTCCGCGATTTTCATGCACCACCACAATACCTCCCCGGGTTTCGGTACTACTTTTGGCGACAGCAGTCGGCATGGAAAGCAAACCTTTGATTTTTCCTCCCCCTTTGGATGATTCGTATTCAATAAATTTCGAATCCAGACGCGGATCATTCTGTGATACCACCCTGGTAGTCTCATAATCCGGCAGCAGGTATTCCAGTAAAGCCGGAACAGTTAGCCCTCCTACCGCATACAGGGAGAGTTTTTCGATAAAATCCCGACGTTGGATCTTGTTGTGCGCGTATTGATCGTACAATTCAAATACTTCCTGGTCAATTTGCTGGTTGTTCAGTTTTTTCATAAGGCCGTATATTTTAATTGATAAATTTCTCCATGAAAGGATCTTTGTACACCCGGCCAATGGGAATGACCTGTTTGTCGCGCAGGTAGATCTGGTTTCCTACGATTTTATCGATCTGAATTACATTAACGATATAGGATTTGTGTACACGGGTAAATTGGCTGGCATTGAGGAAATTTTCCCAGTGCTGTAGTGTGTCTGAAGTCAGTAATTTTTGACCTGCGAGGTGGATTTCAGTATAGTCCGAATCTGCCTTTATGTATAAGATATCCGGTATGTGAATCTTGATGTATTCGTATCCCGATTTTATAAACAATTCTTCAGATGGACTTTGATCCGGGGCTGTAGAACCTGGCAAAACTCGTGATGTGGATGAAGCCATTGCCTTGTTGACAGCTTTTACGAATCGCTGAAAAGAAAAAGGTTTGAGGAGGTAATCGACCACATCGAGTTCATACCCTTCCAAAGCATAATCCTGGAAAGCGGTGGTCAATATAATTTTGGGAGGATGAGAGAGAGACTTCAGAAAATCAATACCTGAAATTTTGGGTAAATGGATATCGAGAAAAATCAGATCGATTTGTTCTTTTCTCAGATAATCCAGAGCGCTGATGGCATCTGTAAAAGTACCTTTAAGCTTCAGTGTGCCGATGTCATTAATAAATTTCTCAAGGATCCTTCTGGCAGGGGCCTGGTCTTCGATAATGATACAGTCCATACGTCGCTATGTTTGATTCAAAAGCATCGTCAGATTCACCTCAAATTGCCCATCTGTTTTGGCTATTACCAATTTGTGGGCATTGGGATATATCAATTCCAGTCGCTTCCGGACATTCTCCAGGCCAATACCCTGAGACAGGTCGTGTATATTGGACTGATCAAGATAGTTATTTTTACACAAAAAGTGAAGTTTATGATCGTCGGTCATCCAGATTTTAATTTCGATGGAGATGTCCTCTGCCTGGCTGGATGAACTGTGCTTAAATGCATTTTCCACAAAGACCATCAGAATAAGAGGTGCAATCTGATACCCCGGATTGATCTCCCCCACGTCAAAATTCACCTCGCCACGACCTTCGATCTGCATTTGGCTCAGATGTACGAAATTGGCCAATTGATCAATTTCCCGTTCCAATGGGACGTACCGGGCTTTACATTCGTACAACATATACCGGAGAAATGCGGACAACTCCAGAATCATTTCCGGCGTTCTGGGGGAATTTTCGATCGACAGCGAATAAATATTATTGAGGTTGTTGAATAGAAAATGAGGGTTGATTTGTGATTTTAGAAACTGAAGTTCGCTTTCCTGTATTGTGCTTTTGAGATTTTCCACCTCACTCTGTTTTTCCAGAAGATCCCACGCAAATTTGAACGCACAAATAATGGTAATGGAAGGTAAGCAACCCAGAAGATTAAAGAATACCCCCAGGAATCTCCTGCCCCTGGTGTCCGGATAATAGATTTGCTCCAGTATTCCCTCTTCTACAAATATGACAAGCGCGATGACAATACAGAAATAAAGTATGAATTGAATATACTTTTTGGTATAGAAATATCTGGGAAGTAAAATATAACTGATCACCAGCGCCGCTGCTACAAAATTCAGAAAAAAAACGATTTGGATAGGATTGATTCCCGGATGTCGGCGGTCAAATGAATAAAATATAAAAACCACCACTATGAGTACGGTCAGAAAAAGGTATTCCAGATATGGTTTCGTATTTATTCTCCTGGTCATGAATATAAAAGTATTATACCTAATACATGATACAAACGGATATCCTGTAAACTGCGATTATCACAGGCCCAACGGCATAATCGCCTTCCCGACCATATGGCTTGCCGATTGACAGGAAATAATGGTCATTCACCGAACTTATTTCCGACCACAAAACGCGACTTGTATTTTCGCCTCTGCAAATTTAAGATTATTTTATGAAATTGCGAGGAAAACAATGGAGTCCCTCTAAGCTATCAAAAGACCTGGGACTATTGCTGATCCGCGTCGTATTTGGAACCACGATGTTACTCAGTCACGGGTTGTCCAAATGGAATCAACTTTGGGGAGCCGATAGATTACACTTCCCTGATCCTTTGGGAATTGATCCGGCACTGTCCCTCGGATTGGCTGTACTGGCTGAAGTGGGTGGATCGATTCTGGTCATACTCGGATTACTCACCCGTGTGGCATTGGTCCCGCTGATCTGCACCATGGGTGTCGCATTTTTTGTAGTGGATCAGGAGGATGGATTTTCCAGCCAGGAAAAGGTCCTCCTTTATGGTGTGGTTTTTATGGGTCTTTTACTTATCGGCCCTGGAAAAATTTCAATGGATTATCTCTTGAACCGGAACAGGCTCACATAGGTGAAACCATCTATTTATAAAAATACCAGTTACTAAATTTCAAAAAGTAAAATCATGAAGTCATTTTTCGCCATCCTGGCATTTGGTCTGATTTGCCACCTTTCCGTGGAAGGCCAGAACGGGCCCCTAACCATCGAAGGAACCATTATTGACCAGGCTACCAATGAGCCAATACCATACGCCACTGTGATGGTAAGTGACAAAACCACCAATCAGATGATAACAGGTACTTCGACAGAAGATGATGGGTCATTTCGCGTGGAATCCAGTACCGCCAATGTGACCGTAACGATCAGTTTTATGGGGTATGAATCCAAAACCATTGAGAATATATCCAAACAGAATGGGCGGGCTACACTGGGAACGATCTCCCTGAAAACAAACAGCCAGGTACTGGACGAAATCATGGTAGTGGGTCAAAAATCCACGCTGGAATTTGAGTTGGATAAACGGGTTTTTAATGTAGGAAGCGACATCAGTAGCACCGGGGTGAGCGCGCTGGAAGTGCTCAACAAGGTGCCCTCCGTCAATGTCGACATCGAAGGTCAAATCAGATTACGTGGCAATTCCGGAGTCCAGATTCTGATTAATGGAAAACCTTCTGTCCTGGCTGACGAACGCAGCAATGCACTTGGAACCATCACTGCTGATATGATCGAAAGTATTGAAGTCATCACTAACCCTTCAGCCAAACACGATGCCGAAGGTACCGCCGGTATTCTCAACATTATACTCAAAAAAGAAGAAAACAAAGGTCTGAACGGATCCATCACGGCCAATACCGGATTGCCTGACAATCACAGCATCGGCCTAAGTATGAACAAACGAACAGATCGGTTCAACCTCTTCACTCAGGCTGGGGCCGGATACCGGTCGCTGCCCTATGACACCAGGTCCGAAAATTACGACAAGATCAATGGCACTCGCCTGCTCAACAACGGAACAGCTTACCGCAATGAGGTCTTTTACAATGTAACACTGGGAACAGATTATCACATCAATGATTTCAATGTCATTACTCTATCGGGGAATGTAGCCTATGAAATCGAAAAGCAACCCTCCCGTACCAATTATTCATTTCTGGATGCGTCCAGTCAACCTGTTTCTACCTGGTACAGGGAAGAAACCACTGAGGCTACCAATCCCAAGTGGCAATATGACTTGCAGTACAGCAAAGAATTTCGCGACAATGAAGACCACCTTTTATTGTTCAGTGCCATGGGTAGCTTCTTCGGAAAGGACCAATCCTCCGAATTCAACAATGTGACCCTCACGGGAAGCCATGAAAACTTCGACCAGCAGACCCGGACCGATTTCCAACAGGCAGATTACACCTTTAAGCTGGATTACACCAACCCGATTTCCGAGCTATTTACCCTCGAAACAGGTGGACAATATTTGATTAACGATGTAGGTAACGATTATGAAGTCACCAATCTCTCCGACGGGGAATGGGTACTGGATCCGGCACTGACCAACTTATTTGAGTACAATCAAAAAGTACTGGCCGCCTATGGGACAGGATCCTATCAAGGAGATAAATGGGGGTTGAAACTGGGGCTGAGGCTGGAAAATACTTTATTGAACACCCTGCTCACCAATACCGGTGAAGACAATAAGCAAAATTATACTGACTTCTTTCCATCGGTCCACACTTCCTTCAAAATCTCAGACCGGGTTTCTCTGCAGGCCGGATATTCCAAACGTATTTTCCGGCCCCGTCTCTGGGATCTGAATCCGTTTTTTAATATTCGGGACAATTACAACATCCGGACCGGCAACCCCAACCTCCAACCGGAATACTCGGATTCATACGAACTGAGCAGCATATTCAAGCTGGGTGCAGCAACCCTCAATGCCAGCATTTACCATCTGTACACCACCGATATGGTCGAGCGCGTCACCACGTTCAGTGACAATGTCCAGACCACTATTCCGCTCAACATCGGAACCAATAATGCTACCGGGATCGAAGTGAATGGGAAATATGTTCCGGCAGACTGGTTGACCTTTAACGGAGACCTCAATTGGAATTACTACGATCGGAATGGAAATTATGAAAGCCAGTCCTTCAATTTCAGTGGAAATCGGTGGTCCGGTCGGCTCGTGTCCAATTTTGCACTGCCAGCCGGTTTTGAAGTGGAACTGACTGGAATGTACGAATCGGGGTACAAAACCGTGCAGTCCGAAGTATCTGGTTCCCCTTCCGTCGATCTGGGTATCCGGAAAAAGATCAACAAGGGGAAATTTGTAATCAATGCCGGGGTCCGCAATCTGCTGGATACCCGTGTACGGGAAACGATAACGGATCAACCCGGTTACTACCTGTATAGCCGTGGAGAGCGGCGCCGGTCGGCCACCCTGGGCATCAGCTATGGATTCGGTAAAGGAGAAGCTATGACTTATTCTGGCAGCAGAAGAAGGTAGAGGCGAGTTTCAGGAGACGGATAGCATGGAACCAGCAGTATCCCCGGGATGTTCGAACACAGGAGCGTGGTAATACCGCTTTCTGTGTCTGCCATTATT
>CBFGVZ010000196.1:0-6620 GCA_965652315.1 uncultured Saprospiraceae bacterium
CCCAAGCAATTTCTTGACATTCTGGGTACAGGCCGGTCACTGATTCAAATGACTTTTGACCGGATCAGCCCGCTGGTACCTGCCGAACAGATTCTGGTACTGACGCATTATGGTTATAAGGAAATGATCCTGGAACATCTTCCGGAAATACCAGAGCGGAACGTCCTTGTCGAGCCCACCCGACAGAATACCGGACCCGCCATCGCCTATGTGGCTTTTCATCTTCGGGCGCGTGATCCGGAAGCCAGCCTTGTTATCCTCCCGGCGGACCATTTGATCACCCGGGAAGCCATTTTTCAGGAAACACTTTCCCTGGCTGCAGATTATGTGCGTTACAATCCTGAAATTCTGACCCTCGGTATGATCCCGCACCGCCCCGATACCGGGTATGGGTATATCCAAATTGGTGAAGAAACCAAAACCAACTCCATTTTCCATGTCGATGGTTTCACCGAAAAGCCATCCCTGGAAACCGCTAAAAAGTACCTCGCCACAGAAAAGTATGTATGGAATGCCGGTATTTTCATTTCTACCGTATCCACTATGCTGGCTGCTTTCGAAGCACACGCTCCGGAAATATATGAGGTCCTCAATGTTTATCAGATCTATGGCGGGCCTTTTGAATCACAGTTTATCCAGGATCATTATCCAGACAATCCATCCATCAGCATCGATTACGCAATCATGGAAAAAGCCAATAATATCGTTTGTTTTGTCGTTGATATCGGGTGGAGTGACATTGGAACCTGGCGAAGTCTGTATGATCTGAGGAGGGAAGAAAAAGGAGCGATTGTGACCAATGTGCCGGCTGAAAATCAGTATATTACCAATTCCAGCGAGCTGATGATCCATACCTCCGGAAAGCGTAAAGTGGTGATTCGCGGACTGAAGAAAATGCTGGTATTGGACCAGGAGGACATCCTGATGATATGGCCCCTGGATGAGGAGCAGGAGATCAAAAATGCCCGGAACAGGCTGGGACCCCAATGGGACATGGAGTAAATTCACCATATGAACCGATTCGAAGGGAAAAATATACTGTTCATTTATTATAAATTTCCGCCAATCAAAGGGATTGGGACCTTGCGTAATGTGAAATTTTACCACTCACTAAAACAGGTGGCCCGAAAGGTTTTTGTCGCTACTACTGCCAATCGAAGGTTTCTGCCACGCGATGAATTTGAATATGATGAAAAGGATGTGGTTGAAATACCAACCTGGGATTTTAGAACCATTTATCATTGGGTGACCGGGGAACAGGGATCCTTGCTGGTCAGTCGGGACCGATCGCCGCAGAAATGGCTGCCCCGGTGGAAGGAGCAATTCAAAAAATCCATCGTAGCACGGTATTTTGATGAAGGAGGAGCCTGGTTTGTGCATCAGGGTTTTCGCCATTGCAGTAAGATCATCGAACGGGAAAAAATTGATATAGTGGTATCGTCTTATCTGCCTTATGATGCCCACAAACTGGCCTTTCAGCTCAAAACCCGTTACCCTCATTTGTACTGGATAGCGGATTACCGGGATTTTTTCTCCGATCCTATGCTGCGGTCCAGTCCGGGATTTAGTCATCGGCAGGACAGGCATGTACGGGTCCTTTCCCTGGTGGATGAGGTGACCACGGTGTCGCAGGGCCTCAAAAACAGATTGGATCCATTTCATTCTAATGTCCATGTAGTACGAAATGGGATACAGGAGTCATTGACAGACTGGCATCCGATGCCCCGGTACAATCTGTTCACGCTGTCCTATACAGGAAGTATCTATCCCGTAGCCCAAAACGGGGAATTGGTGGCCAGGGCACTCCGGGATTTGGTCGATGAGGGAAAGTTGCATAAAAACCATTTGCAGTTCATTAATGCGGGAAAGGATGGATTATACTGGAAAAGACTACTTGAAAAATATCACCTGGGCGATCTTCTTGTTAACTATGGCATCGTGCCTCATCGGGATTCGCTGGCGATTCAGAAAAAATCACACCTTAATATATTACTAAGTTGGGCCTCGACAGAAGTTTCCGGTATTCTGACCGGTAAGCTTTTCGAATATCTTTCTGCAGGAACTCCCATCATAGCTGTGATCAACGGACAGTTTGACCCGGAATTACACGAATTGATTGCTGAAACCGCCCGCGGGGAGTTGTTTTATGATTCGGATATCGGGCTGGACAACCTCAAGAATTTTATTTACCGACATTATCTGGCCTGGCAAAATGGGCATTCTTACTTACCGAAGCTGAATGAGTTTGCCTTCGATGAATGGTCCCGGGGAGTGATCACCTGGCAAAATGAATTCCGGTCCTGGGCCCAGGATGTTCATTCTGCCGAGAGGGGGCAGTCAGGGATCGGTGGGAGCGGATGGTGACTTCCAAAACAGGATTTGTTCTAAAAAAAGAATGTCAATTTAGAAATCTACCAATTTTATGGTCAATCAGAGGGATGTTTTGGCATACTAAAAAATATATGCCCTATTCAGGGTCAATATCCATTGTAATTTTGTAATTTTGAGATGGATTTGAATTTCAGATTCGAGTCGTTTTTGATCTGATTCTATAAATATATAGAAACCTGTAAGGACTAAACAGTAGGAAGATTAGTATGCTATGACCACCATCGAAATGGGAGACAAGCCAGCCCCTGTACAACAAAGAGATTCTAATATTTTGAAAAAGTCAAACATAACCTAAATTATTAAAAATGAAAAAACTGTACTTTTTAGTGATTGTATTACTGGGAATTTTCATAGCTCAGCCCCGAGCGAATGCTCAGGAGGGCTATGCCTTCCAGGAATCAGACCTCATTATCAATGCCGGTATCGGCCTCGGTTCCACTTTTGCGTTTACTGGTAGCTATATACCATTTGGTGCCAGTGTGGAATATGGGATTACCGATGCTATTGGTGTTGGTGGTTTGATAGGGTATGGCTCCGGAAGTGGATTGAGTGTGTTCCATATTGGTGCAAAAGGATCTTACCATTTCAATGAATTGCTGAATCTCGAAACTGACCTGTTGGATTTGTACGCAGGTTTGAGTTTGTACTATAGAAATTTTTCAGTTTCGGGAATTAATTTCAACATCGGTAGTGGTGTCCTGGTAGGATTTCACATTGGTGGCAGGTACTATTTCTCTGAATCCTTTGGTGTCTTCGCCGAGCTTGGAAACGGAATTGGCTGGTTGACTGCCGGGGTAGCCTTTAAGCTGTAGAATCAATAATAAATCGGTTCGGTGCTGAAAATTCCGGATCGGTAAAAGTAAATGATTGGAATACCGCAGGCCACCCCAGTCTGCGGTTTTTGGTCAACTTCCCGGGAATACCGGAACTGATGCCCTGCACCTGGGACTACAAAGCCCCAGTTTTGTAATCTACAATACTGCTGAAGCTGGACCCTGGGATAACAAAGCCCCGATTATCATGCAGTATTATTTATAGGAGCTGGTGCTTCAATTTCCCAGGTAAACCAACCGTTAACCCCAATTAGCTGGTCATTTTATAAAATTTATTCCGGTATTCAATGGGAGACAGGCCGGTGATTTTTTTAAACACCGAGCGGAAAGCCTTGGTGTCGTTGTACCCCACATCATACATCACTTCCGAAATATTTTTGCGGCTCGATTCAAAACTGCGCTTTGCAGCCTCCACTTTGATGCGCTGGAGGTAACGGATGACGGTATTCCCAGTAGCGTGCTTAAATCGACGCTCAAAACTCCGTCGACTCATCCCCACCATATCGGCGAGATCATCCACTGTGATTTTATCCTGGAAATGGTTTTCCAGATAATTTTGGGTTTTTCTGACTTCGTCGTCCGGATGGTTTTTCTGCCCACTGAACATCATAAAGTAGGACTGATTATCCCGGTCAATGTCAATTGCAAAATACTTGGATGCCTTGATGGCTGTTTCCCGATCGGTATATTTTTCCAGTATATAAAGCAACAGATTCCACAACGAATTGGCTCCTCCACTGGTATAAATTCCATATTCATCAGTGATCACCGCTCCGTCTTTGATTTCCACTTCGGGGAACCATTCGCTGAATTGATCGTAAAAAGCCCAGTGGGTTGAGCATGATTTACCATCAAGCAACCCTGTGGAAGCCAGAAGGAACGCTCCAATGCAAAGCGAAGCGATTTCTGCTCCATTTTCGTATTGGGTACGGATCCAGGATTGTAGATTTTTATTGAGATCGATACTGTTTTGTAAGTTGCCAAATAGTGGTGGAATGATCACAAGGTCGGGGTGACCGGAATGATCCAGTTGGTAATCCGTCGTTACATAGAAAAAATCATTTTGAACGCACACTTGTTCATATTCTCCTACAAGTTTCACCTCAAATTCGGGCGGTTTTCCTGCCTGACTTAAAAATGAATTGGCTGTAGTGAATAGGTAACGGGGAGCGGTCAGTCCTGAGGGGACAGCGGATTGAGGGACAAGTATGAAAATTGTTTTCATTGATCAATAATTGAAGTATTTGAAGTATTTTTTATCGGTATATGAGTTCAAAACCCATTATATTATACAATATTTTATCGGCAGGCTGTTTTAAGATACAAATTCTGGACCAACCATTTCTAAAAACTGGGGATATTTGGCGTTATTGCCCCGTTAATTAGTCCATTATACACCCTTTTCGGACCTTTTTTCTTTACTAAATTTGCGTTATAACATTCAAAATATAAATGATGGAAAGAATTAAAATTGAGACAAAAGTCAATGCCCCGATTGAAAAAATTTGGGATTACTGGGTGGAACCTGAGCATATTGTTCAATGGAGTCATGCGTCCGATGACTGGCATACGCCGCGGGCCGAAAATGATATCCGAACCGGAGGGAAATTTGTTTCCCGGATGGAAGCTCGCGATGGCAGCATGGGCTTTGATTTTGGTGGGGTGTATGATGAGGTGATTCAATACAAGCGAATAGCCTATACAATGGGCGATGACAGATCCGTGACCATAGATTTTAATGAAGAAAATGATGGTGTAAGAATCGTTCAGTCATTTGATCCTGAGTCCCGCAATTCCCGTGAAATGCAACGGGATGGATGGCAGGCCATTCTCGATAATTTCAAAAAGTATGTGGAGGGCAACTGACCTTTATACGGAAGCTGTGGTCGATTCCCAATTATTTAGTTTAAAAACTGTTTAAAAATGAAATTGAATCAGAAAATATTTCCTTTCTTATGGTTCGAGGACCAGGCGGAAGAAGCAGTCCGCTTTTATGTATCAGTATTTCCGGATTCACAAATTGATTTTCTGGAACGTTGGCCGGATGAAACACCATTTCCGGATGGATCAACCGCGGGTGGAAAAGTACAACAAATGGCATTTCGGCTGAGTGGAATGGAATTCTTCGCTTTTGATGCTGGTCCGATGTTTCAGTTCAATCCCTCTATCTCATTTTTCGTGAATTGCAATAGCGGTCAGGAAGTTGAGGACTTCTACGGTCAACTGGCTGAAGGGGGGCAGATCTTGATGCCATTGGACACCTATCCTTTTAGTGAAAAATACGCGTGGGTACAGGATCGATTCGGTGTTTCCTGGCAGTTGATATTGAGTGGAGTTGAGAAGTCCCGGAAAATTTTTCCTTCGCTGATGTTTGTTCAGGACAATGCCGGTAAGGCGGAAGGGGCGATGGAGTATTATACATCCCTTTTTGGAGACAGTTCCATATTATCTGTGAACCGCTATGGACCTGGTATGGAGCCAAATCATGAGCATTCATTGGCATATGGTGAGTTTGAACTGGAAGGCGAATTGTTTGCAGTTATGGACAGTGCGGGCCAACATGATTTTCAGTTCAATGAAGCCATTTCATTATATGTGGATTGCGTTGATCAGACCGAAATTGATTATTTCTGGAATAAGATGACGGAGGATGGACAGGAATCGGCCTGTGGATGGCTCAAGGACCGGTACGGTGTTTCCTGGCAGATTGTACCGAGTTTTTTATTAGATATTCTGGAGGATGGGACTAAAGGCAATACCGAAGCTATGATGCTGGAATTGAGCCGGATGAAAAAACTGGACGAAACTCGATTGAAGGAAGCTTATTTCAAGTAGGTGCTGGATTAGGATACATCCAACAGTGTGAGAAGAGCACTATCCGTTTGCCCTTTGGGAATGGTAGTGCCTTTTTTGTGTTATGATGTTTCATCATTGAAGTTAGGTACAGGAAGCTATCCGGTGGGCATACCGAAACTTTGGCTGAAAATTTAAAATATTTCCTCATTATTGGATTTTTAAATATATTTGCTCTCCCGTTTTTGGAAGCATGGACGGAGGTGAGCCGAAGTGGCGGAACTGGTAGACGCGCTGGATTCAAAATCCAGTTCTGGCAACAGAGTGGGGGTTCGATTCCCCCCTTCGGTACTTACAGGAGTGAGAGTGGATGTGGGTGTGAGAGTGGATGTGGGTGTGAGAGTGAAAAACATCCCAGCATAGAATTACTTCAATGGACAATGGATCCAAGGGGTCATGACCCGTTGTTTATGCCGCAGTGGCGGAATTGGTAGACGCGCACGTTTCAGGGGCGTGTGTCCGTGAGGATGTGGGGGTTCGACTCCCCCCTGCGGCACTTTTTTCAAAGATAAAAGAGCATTTGGCATTATCAGTACATGGAAT
>CBFGVZ010000197.1:0-6562 GCA_965652315.1 uncultured Saprospiraceae bacterium
TATCATAGCTCAGGGTGATCCGGCCCGCTGGATCCAATTTGCAAATGCCCTTCGGATGCGGATCGCTATGCGAATGGTAGATGCTGATCAAGCCACAGCCCGGCAGGTCATTGAAGAAGCTGCACAAAATACATTTACCGCAGTGGTGGATGACTTTTATTTTCCTTACGATGGATCTAGTGAGGCCAACCGGTTTCCTTACAATGAAGCAGATCGACCTCTTGTTGAGTTCGCCGTGACCACTACCTTACTGGAGTATCTTCAGGAAGTGGATGATCCCCGTTTAAGCATTTATGCAAGACCTGACGAAACCAATAATGAATATATTGGTAAACCATATGGAAAAGAGGAAAATGTCCCCACGGTCATTGGTCTTTCCAAACCTGGGGCGGCTGCATATAGTGCTTCGGCCAGGGGATATCTGATGACCTATGCAGAAGTAGCCTTAATAAATGCTGAAGCTGCTGCCCGGGGAATGAATGTAGGGGGTAGTGCCGAAGAATGGTATGAAAAAGGGGTTAAAGCATCCATGAATCAATGGGGTGTGACGGATGAAGCTTCTATCGATGCCTATCTACAACGTGTTCCTTTCTCTTCAGGTCAGTGGAATGATGTAATCGGGACTCAGAAATGGCTGGCCTTGTATTTGCAGGGTTTCCAGGGCTGGTTGGAAAGGCTGCGGATGGATTTTAACAAACCCAACGGAGAGCCCTTGTTTATAGCGCCGGTTTCGGGTAGCCTGAATCCGGATGTGGACTATCTTCCTTCCAGGCTGGCTTATCCGTCGGAAACCCGGGTTAACAATGAAGTCAATAGTGAGGCTGCAGCCATCCGTATAGGGGGGGATTCTTACGCCACTAAAAACTGGTGGGATACAAAATAGGAATTCCGATTATCACCATATAAAATGTGTTGCTGCATTCGAGCCAGGTTGGTAGAATGGGAGAGGAATTTCTGACATCCTGACCTTAACCTATGAATACTGAATGATACAATTGGGGTTGTACTGTGAGTGTGTGTTGACGTGTGTCTAAAAAGAAAGAATATGGTCTCCCGGAGGACAATGGCCCACAAGGGACAAAATCAGGTCAGGATTATTTCCAATTTTATCAATTGTAACAGCTATTGCTCCGGTCCTTCACATCGAAGATGTTCCTTTTTTTAAATATCATATTCCTTACAAGTTTGACCTGATCTCTATATTCCTGGGATTTACTGTAGCGATTAATATTTTATCAATTTTGCCAGTCCGAAAAGTCAAATTTTGGGTATGTATAATTAAATTCTGACAAATTACCATAAAAAATCATACTTATTTAGATGTTTGTTGTTTTTGGCAATTATATATGGTCAAATTGTATATTTATAAAAACAATTTCATATTTATTTGTAATCATACAACATTTCCTATATTTGTGGTAATAGCTTAGAAATGAACTTAGCTTACGAACCCCAGCTATTCTTATCTGGAAGATTAGAGAGAGCTGATTGCAAGACAATTTCTGTAGAATAAATATTATAATATGAAACGTAAAAATGAAATCCGGATGGGGCTGGCAGCCTGGCTGGTATTCCTGGTGAGTGGTGGTGCCCTTCATGCAAATGCAGCATCTAATATATTGTTGTCATTAGAAAAGGGGGTTTCTCACGCTTTCTTACTGAAGGCAGAAATATCCTTCTCCGAGGATTCCAGAGTCGCTGTGGATATGCCGGACTTACCCATTGATATTTCCGGTAACGTCACCGATGAAAATGGTGAACCACTGATCGGGGTGAATATTCAGGTGAAAGGAACAAACCTGGGTACCGCGACAGATTTTGACGGGCATTTTTCTCTGGAGGAGGTAGCAGAAGACGCTGTACTGGTAGTGTCATATGTCGGTTACCAGACTCAGGAAATTCCGGTGGACGGACGGACCAGTCTGAACATAGTAATGACCTCGGATTCCCAGCTACTGGATGAGGTGGTCGTTGTAGGATATGGAATACAGAAGAAAACCAACCTGACCGGAGCGGTTTCAGAAATTGGGTCAGAAGAACTCGAAACCCGGTCCGTGAACAATGCTACTCAGGCACTTCAGGGGTTGGCGCCCAACCTCAACGTGGATATCAATACCACGGGTGGTGCCGCTGATGCCAGTATGAACATCAATATCCGCGGGACGGGATCATTATCCAGTTCGAGTCCATATATACTGATCAACGGAGTACGTGCTTCCAATGCCGAGCTCTCCGCGCTCAATGCCAATGACATTGCCAGCGTTTCCGTGCTCAAGGATGCAGCTTCTACCGCCATCTATGGTGCCCAGGCCGCTTTTGGGGTGATCCTGATCGAAACCAAAAAAGGCGCTAAGAATCAGCCGTTTTCGGTTAACTACTCCAATAGTTTCCGTTCCAAGAAGCGGATATTTGTACCCGATTTTGTGAGTTCTGTAAAGTACGCCGAAGTACTCAATATTGCCAGTCGAAATTCAAGTGGTCAGATCGCTATTGGAGAGGATCAATTGAATAAAATTCGTCAATATGCTACTGGTGCTATAACGAATCAGACGGAAGCAGACCCCAACAACGCCAATCAATGGCTGGGGATTCAATCTGGAACTTCCAACGGGTGGTATACCGGTTATGCAAATTCGAGTTGGTGGGATATTATTTTCAAAGATCGTGAATTTGCCCAAAAGCATGATATCAGCGCCAGCGGTGGCGGTGAGAATATCAATTATCACATCTCGGGTAGCTATTTCCGGGATGAAGGCGCGCTGGAGTTTGGAGATCAGAACGAACATTTTCAGCGGTACAATTTTGACGGCTATATCAGCTCCCAAATCACGGATTGGCTTACCATTTCCAACAATACACGATTTTACCAGGAGAACAATAGCTTTCCTGCCACTCTTGAAGGAGGTAGCCGCGGAAGGTTGTACCACGATGCCATGCGGTTTTCCCCGTTGGCTCCCTGGAAAACGCCGCGCGTCCTGGATGCAGATGGCAATGTGCTGGTCGAAGAACAACTGGCCTTATTGCCCGGATGGTTGGAAAACAATGGTTTCAATGCCTACAATGAGGATAATTTTGTGACGAGTTTCCGTTCGGAGGTGACCCTTACGGACAACCTGGCTGTAAAAGGAGACTTTTCGTTTAAAAAAATCTTTTATGATCGTACCTTGAATTATAAAAAATGGAGTCTGAGCGGCCCCGACGGACGGCCGTCCATTACGTATCAAGCCAATAACAATCAGATCGAAAAAGATATCCGTAAGACGAACTACGTATCTTTCAATGTATACGCAGATTATCGCAAAAATATAGCGAACAACCACAATATCAATCTGCTGGTCGGTTACCAGCAGGAAGAAAATAATTACTTCCGACTGGTGACCTCCAAGCGGGATGTGATAGCCAACAACCTCAATTCACTCAACGTAGCCATCGGCGATGTGATCGGCCCCAATAACCCCATCGATACCTGGAGTACCCTTGGTTATTTTGGGCGGATTTCATATAATTACAAAGAGAAATATTTGTTTGAATTCAACGGCCGGTACGATGGTTCGTCCAAATTCGAAGATGGAGATCGTTTTGGATTTTTTCCTTCTGCAGCGATTGGTTACAATATACATCGGGAGGACTTTTGGGAATCCACGTTTGGTAATGCCTTTAACCAATTCAAAATCAGGTTATCCTACGGCCAACTCGGAAATCAAAACGTGGGAAGTTACCTGTACCTCTCAAATATCCCCATTAACACCCGGCTGGCCTGGATCGTTGATGGTATAAGGCCCAATTATGCTGGTATTCCTGGTATCGTGAGCCCCGACATTACCTGGGAAGTCACTGCAACTAAAAATTTAGGGTTTGATCTCGCGTTTCTAAACAACAGACTTACCTCCTCAATTGACATTTACGAGCGAGAAACCAATAATATGTTTGGTCCTTCGGGTGCGTTGCCGGCTGTGTTGGGTACCAACCCTCCACGTACCAACAGTGCCTCCCTGGAGACCACAGGCTGGGAATTGACGCTTGGATGGAGAGACGGCGCGGGTGATCTGGATTACCGGGTCAATCTATTGTTGTCGGATAACAAATCCGTGATCACCGAATACCATAATCCGAATAAGGTTATAAGCAATTGGTACGTAGGTCAGGAGATCGGCGAAATCTGGGGATTTGAAGCAGAAGAATTATTCCAATCCACCCAGGATGTTGAGAGCTACCTTTCCAATGTGGATCTGTCGTATTTTGGTTCCGGCTGGAAACCCGGGAATGTAAAATACCTGGACCTCAATGGCGATGGTGTGGTCAACGTAGGAGACAATACGGTTGATAATCCAGGTGACCGAAGGATTATCGGGAACAGTGAACCCAGATATCGAATTTCAATTAATGGAGGGCTGAGTTGGAAGGGATTTGATTTTGATGTCTTATTTCAGGGTGTTGGTAAGAAGGATTATATGCCCAGCAGTTATGCGACATTATTCTGGGGATGGAACAGCCGTGGTCATTCCAATATTACGGAACCTGTCCTGGATTTTTGGACCGAAGAGAATACAAACGCCTACCTGCCCCTGCCATTGGAAACGGGTGGAAGAAATGGATTTGCAAAGGACCGGGCCGCATCTACGCGGTATATTCAAGATGCCTCTTATATCCGGTTGAAAAATTTGAGCCTGGGTTACTCATTGCCAGCGCGCCTCTTGGCATCGGTGCCCGCGATTCGTGGATTAAAGTTTTACGCATCCGGTGAAAACCTAATGACTTTTACCCAACTGTGGGAAAATTTTGACCCTGAACTTGCGGATGTATCCGGTTCGGGTAGAATTGGTGACAGCCGTGCGTATCCTTTAGCCAGGACGATTAGTTTCGGAGTAAAAGTTCAATTTTAATTCAAAAATTTAAGCGACATGAAATCTATAAACATCATATTATTTGCAGGCTTATTTTTAGTTTCTTGCCATAGCGTACTCGATAAAACTCCGCTGGATGAAATCACGGAAGCCACCTTTTGGAATTCAGCGACAGATTTGGAATTATACATCAATGGTTTTTATCCTATGCTCAGGGGGAATGTCAATTATTACAACAACGACAACAACAGCGACAATATGCAACCCCTGTCACCCAACAGTATTTTGGATGGATCTCGGTCGGTACCTGCTACGGGCGGAGGTTGGGGATGGGCTGATATTCGGGAAATCAATTATTTCCTCGAAAATGCGGCTGAGGTAACCGAAGGCAACCAGGCGGATATCAATCATTACCTGGGGGAAGGGTATTTCTTCAGGGCATTTCTTTACTTTGCCAAAGTCAAACGGTTTGGCGATGTTCCCTGGTATGATAAGGTTCTCAATATTGATTCGGAAGAACTATACGCACCCAGAGAACGCCGGGATGTAATCATAGACCATATCATCGCTGATCTGGATAATGCGATATCCAGGTTGAAAACTCGGAGCGACATAGGTGCCACAAGGATCAATAAAGAGTGCGCCCTGCTGTTCAAATCCAGGGTAAGCCTCTATGAGGGCACCTGGGAAAAATACCATGCGGGTACCGTTTTTGGCGTGGAGGGTTCCACAGGAGATAAGTATCTGAATTTGGCGGTTCAGTCGGCTGAGGAGTTGATGAATATCGATGGTGTGGAGTTGTTTTCCACCGGTGAACCAGCCACAGATTATTTTAACTTGTTTGGTATGGATGATCTGAGTGGCAATAGCGAAGCCCTGTTGATCGAAACGGTTGATCCCACACAAGACCTGGGTACGTGGACCTGGACCTACCTCAATGGTCAGCGCGGAAACGGTACGGGAATTACCAAGTCACTGATTCAGGATTACCTGGACATAAATGGTATGCCCATTAGCATAAGTAATATGTACGAAGGAGATGAAACGCTTTCAGAAGTAGTCTCCAACCGAGATCCGCGGCTCAATCAAAGCCTTTGGACACCGGGAAAAATATCAATCAATTCTGACCCGCCGGTTATTTTTAAGGTCCCACCACTGGAAAAAGGGGCATCTGATATGACTACCACTGGTTATATGGTACGGAAAGGCTCCACGGTCGATCCAACCCAAAATACCGGTTCTTCTACCGATCGGTACGGAAAAGTGGACGGGATGGTGTTTCGCTACGCAGAAGCTTTATTGAACTTTGCAGAGGCGAAAGCAGAATTGGGAGCCATTACCCAGGGGGACCTGGATCGATCCATCAACCTGATCAGACAACGCGCCGGAATGCCCGATCTGACCGTGGAAGTGGGCTTCGTCGATCCTCAGTGGGATTTTCCATCACTGTCGCCCATCATCAACGAGATTCGCCGTGAAAGGAGAGTCGAACTGGCTTTCGAAGGTTTTCGACACGATGACTTGATGCGGTGGAGAGCAGCCCATTTGTTTCAAGGCAGAAGATTGAAAGGCGCTCGATTTATAAAAGGGGTATCGTTTCCCGAAATCGAAGACCAGATTAGCGAAATTCCTGTCGATGACCAAAATTATATCGATCGATACCAGTCTGTGATTCCTTCGGGTTTTTCCTTCGATGAAAGCCGGGATTATTTGTTCCC
>CBFGVZ010000198.1:0-6382 GCA_965652315.1 uncultured Saprospiraceae bacterium
TCGGAAGCCTTGATGCGTTCCGTTCTGTACCCGGACAAATCCCGCATCACTACAGCGAGGTCGATCCCCGGTACTGGTACCTGCAGATTCATAGCATCCTGCGACGTCCATTTTCCGGTCCCTTTTTGTCTGGATTCATCCCGGATGGCATCGATCAGATCCCCCGTAGTCAGGTCGTCTTTCTGGCGGAAAATATCTGCAGTGATTTCAATAAGATAGGATTCCAGCCGATCCTGATTCCACGATTCAAACGTGGATGCGATTTCGGCATTGGACATTTTCAGGACCCGCTTCATGAAATCATAGGCTTCGGCGATAAGTTCCATCAAACCGTATTCGATGCCATTGTGGACCATTTTTACATAATGCCCCGAACTCCCTTCTCCCATATACGCTACACATGGCTCGCCATTCGCCCGGGCAGCAGTGGCTTCAAACACGGGACGAACCCGATCCCAGGTATCACGATGTCCGCCGGGCATCATACTCGGTCCCTTCCGGGCTCCTTCAGCTCCACCTGAAATTCCCATTCCTACGAACTGGATCTTTCGGGGTTCCAGGTAGGCAATCCTCCGGTCGGTGTCGGTAAAATGCGAATTCCCCCCGTCAATGATGATATCGCCGGGTTCCAGTAGTGGCTCAATGTCCTCTATAACACTGTCCACAATGGGCCCCGCCGGAACCAGTAAAATAACCACACGAGGTTTTTTGAGAACGGCGATAAAGGATTTTGCATCGTATTGCCCGCTGATGGCGTAGGTCCTGGCAGCTTCCTTAAGTTGATCTACCTTAGCTGGATCTTTATCATAACCCGCTACGGCAAATCCACTATCAGCCATATTCATCAGCAGATTCTGTCCCATTGTTCCCAATCCGATCAGGCCCAATTCATATTCCTGATTTTTCATTGTTTTGTCGTTTGTAAGTAATGGATGACGGTCGTCTAAAGCAATCCTTTCGCTTTTTCAACGATGTTCTCCCGAGTAAAGCCAAAATGCTTAAATATTTCCTTGTAAGGTGCACTGGCTCCAAAATGGTCGATGGTGATTGTATTACCTCGATCCCCTACCCACCGGCGCCAACCCATTGAAGCTCCGGTTTCCACGGCCAGTCTCTGATGTATTGACGGGGGCAGTACCTCTTCCTGATAGGATTGTGATTGTTGTTCAAATAATTCCCAGCTCGGCATACTGACCACGCGGGCATCAATATTTTCTTTGCGAAGTTCATCCTGTGCCTCAAGTAACAAATGGACTTCTGATCCGGTACCGATCAGGATCACATCGGGCGTGGAACCTTTTTCAGGTGAAATAACGTATGCGCCCTTGTGTAGCAACCTGGCCGAAGCATATTTCTCACGGTCGAGAACGGGCAGCCCCTGGCGCGTGAGTACCAGCATAGTGGGTCCGCTTTCATTTTTCACAGCGGCTTTCCAGGCCTCGATCGTTTCGTTGGCATCGGCCGGTCGGATCACGGTCAGGCCGGGCATGGCCCGTAGGGAGGCCAGGTGTTCAATCGGTTGGTGCGTGGGGCCATCCTCTCCCAGTCCGATGCTATCGTGGGTCATTGTATAAATGACCGGTTGGTTCATCAGAGCTGCAAGCCGGATAGCCGGCCGTGCATAATCTGTAAAAACAAAGAAAGTGGCCGCGTAGGGTCGCAAACCCCCGTGCAATTGAATACCGGTGGAGGCAGCACACATCCCCAATTCCCGGATCCCCCACGCTATATTCCGCCCTTCCGGATTGTCCCTCTGAAAGTAGGTGCTGTTCTTGAGCAGGGTTTTGGTTGAGGGTTCCAGATCTGCACTTCCGCCTACCAACCAGGTCAGTTTATCCGCCACCGCATTGAGAAATGCACTATTCAGTGCCCGGGTGGCCAACGAACCGTCGTCTGAATTGTAAATCGGTAAATCAGCGTCCCAGTTTTCCGGAAAACTCAACTTCAGGTGATGCTGCAATTTATCCGCCAGCTCGGGATGGTCTTTTTGATAAGTCAACAATTGCTGATTCCAGGCTTCTTCTTTGTCGGTCCCTTCTTTGACCACTGCCCCCATGTGTTCCCGAACCTCATCCGGGACAAAAAATGGCTCGAGCGAAGGAAAGCCATAAAATTCCTTCGTTTTCTCGATTTCTTCAGGGCCCAGGGGTGATCCATGGGCGTCGGGTGTATCCTGTTTGTTGGGTGCGCCGTAGGCAATATGGGTTTGGAGGATGATCATCGTGGGCTGATCCGAATGGGCTTTCCCCTCCTCTAAAGCCTGTTGGATGGCTTCCACATCATTCCCTTTGGCTCCCAATTCAATGACATGCCATCCATGCGCCCGAAATCTGGCCGCCTGATCGTCCGATACGCTCAGGTTGGCCTTCCCTTCGATGGTGATGTTGTTGTCATCAAACAGACAGATGAGTTTTCCCAGGCCAAAATGGCCGGCAATGGAAGCTGCTTCATGGGAAATCCCTTCCATGAGATCTCCATCGCTACAGAAACAATAGGTGTAATGGTCAATGATAGTATGCTGATCTGTATTGAACAGGGAAGCCAGATGTTTTTCGGCTATGGCCATCCCCACTGCATTGGCAAAACCCTGACCCAGTGGTCCGGTGGTGGTTTCCACCCCGGGCGTGTGTCCATACTCCGGATGACCCGCAGTCTTGCTTCCCCACTGTCGGAAATTTTTCAGTTCGTCGAGCGATAAGTCATATCCCGTGAGATGTAGCACGCTGTATTGCAGCATGGAAGCGTGTCCGCAGGAAAGGACGAACCGGTCCCGGTTGAACCAATTGGGGTTCGCCGGATTGTGATTCATTACATTTTTGTACAGGACATACGCGGCGGGAGCCAGGGCCATAGGTGTACCGGGATGCCCGGAATTAGCTTTCTGAACACCGTCCATCGAAAGCGTTCTGATCGTATCTACAGCAAGATTGGTAATTTTATCCATCGGATCATTTTTTAATGTAATTAGATTTGCGAAGTATTGTTGGCAAATTTAAATGAAGTTTCCGGAAATCACTATTCTGACCCCGAATTTGTGGCCCGGTTGCAAAATTTGGATTGATTTTCATTAAATTTGTAGTCAACCTACGATATGGATTTTAACGAGGAATTTAGGCTGGCAGAACAGTTTGTCAATGAAACGAATACCTCCGTTTTTCTCACGGGAAAGGCGGGAACCGGAAAGACTACATTCCTACGGTATATCGTAGGAGCTTCCGCCAAAGAGACCGTCGTCGTAGCACCTACGGGTGTGGCCGCTATCAATGCTTCCGGCTCAACCATACATTCCATGTTTGGACTGCCTCTCAAAGGATTTATCCCGGTAAACGACCCTGTGGATCACAACATTGCGAACAACCCGGCGAGTCTGGCCCGTCATTTTCGATTCCGTCAGGACAAGCGAAAACTTTTGCTCGGAATGGAGCTTTTGATTATCGATGAAATCTCCATGGTTCGGGCGGACATCCTGGATGCTGTTGATTACGTCCTGCGTTTTGTCCGGCGCAATGCGCTCCCATTCGGAGGCGTACAAATTCTGGCGATTGGAGACCTGTTTCAATTATCTCCTGTGGTCCCCCAGTCAGAGTGGCCCGTGCTGAGTACCTATTATTCCAAACCCTACTTTTTCGAATCGGTGGCCTGGAAAAAGCTCGGGGCGGTCACCCTCGAATTGCAAAAAGTGTACCGACAAAAG
This sequence comes from uncultured Saprospiraceae bacterium, assembly GCA_965652315.1. GTDB lineage: Bacteria > Bacteroidota > Bacteroidia > Chitinophagales > Saprospiraceae > Membranihabitans. The sequence goes on from CBFGVZ010000198.1 coordinate 3,695, forward strand.
AATGAAACTTTCCTTTCTGTACTCAATAGGATCCGCACCGGAACCACCGACCAGGATGACCTTGAGATCCTCAATCAACGTGTAGTGTCGCCGGCCAGGCTGGACGGACAACCCGATGTGATCGTGCTCACCACACACAATGCCACAGCCAACCAGATCAATCAAAAGCGTCTGGCCCAGTTGGAGGGAAATCCATTTCAGTTTGAGGCTGATATCAAGGGAGATTTTTCAGAATCCTCTTACCCGGTGGATCCATCCATCACGCTGGTCGAAGGGGCTCAGGTGATGTTTGTAAGGAATGATACTGAGAATCATCTATATTTCAACGGTAAAATCGGCCGTATCGAAGAAATTGACAGCAAAAAGGTCAAAGTCCGGTGCAAAGACGAGGATCTCATCCAGGTGGAACCCATTGAATGGGAAAATTTCAGGTACAAGCTCAACGATCAGGGGGAGATCATTCAGGAGAAAATCGGGAGTTTCAAACAATACCCCCTTCGGTTAGCCTGGGCAATTACGGTGCACAAAAGCCAGGGTCTGACTTTCGACCACATCGCTCTGGACCTGTCGAGATCCTTTGCTCCGGGACAGGTATATGTAGCGCTCAGTCGATGCCGAACGATGGAGGGATTGTATCTGCATTCTCCATTGAAAATGCGGAATATTCTGGTGGATCGGACCATCATTGAATTTTTTGATGCCAGCGGGTCCGGTCAGGATCTGGAATCGTTGCTCCGGACGGGACGGCGTCGTAATCTGCAGACTCAATTGAAGAAATTATTTGATTTTTCACCTCTTCAATACCTGCTCTCAGAATGGTTGAATGAAGTCGCTGAAAAAGATCTGGAAGTGGGAAAAAAAATTCAGGGGGTTCAGCTTCGCAATGAATTAAAGGAGTGTAACTATATCGCAGGGAAATTTCACAGTGAGATAGATTTCCTGCTTCATCAATATTTTAGGACGGAAGAAATTCAGCCTGTCCTGGTTCGGTTGCACAAGGGCGTCACTTATTTTGCGACCAGGCTACTTAAAAACGTCATAAATCCGGTCACTGAGTATTACGACCAGATCGCCTATATTTCCGGTACGATCCGTCATCAACGGGAGACGCTGGATTTTATCCAAACTTTGTGGATTCACCTGGAAAAGATGACCAAAGCCCGTTTTCTGGATCATGTGATCTACCAGGGGGAGCCGATGCAACGGCCCGACAGATTAGGTCAGGCTGTTCGCCGTAAGAAAAAAGGAAAAAAACAACGCACCCAGGAGATCACCTATGAATTATATCAAAAGGGGAAGACCCTGTCGGAAATTGCAGCCATCCGTCAGCTCACTGAAGGGACTATCCAGTCCCATTTACTGACGCTTTACAAAGAAGACAAAGTTCCGATTACTTTCCTGATCGATAAGGAACGTCTGGCGCGGATTCTTGGGCATCTGGACGACATCACGGAGGAGGTCACGCTTTCAAAACTCAAAGATCAGGTGCCATTTACATCCTCATTTGCTGAGATCCGGATAGCAAAAGCTTACTATTTGAAGGAAAATTGAAAAAGCGGGAAGACGGAAAGCGGGGGATAAGGATGGAATTTATATACCTTCATATTGCTCCAAAATTAGAATAAACCAAATGAATGAGCGTCAAATTAAGTGGTTGGTCAAACAATTGGTACCTTTGTATTGTATTCAGGATTTATAATATAAAACATAATTTATGTCAGTAGCAAAAAAAGGCGATAAGGTAAAGGTTCACTACACTGGGAAACTCACCGACGGAACCGTGTTTGATTCATCAAGAGACCGGGAGCCACTTGAATTTGAATTGGGTGGTGGTCAGATGATTGCAGGGTTTGACAAAGCCGTTGATGGTATGGAAGTGGGTGAATCCAAGACCGCACGATTTCCAAGCGCGGAAGGGTATGGAGAGAAGAATGCGGATATGATTTTTACGGTGCCGAAGGATCAGTTGCCTCCGGAAATCAAGCCTGAAGAAGGACAGCAACTCTCTATGCAGCACCCTAGTGGTCAGCAGATACCGGTCATTGTCACCAAAGTAGAAGAAAGTCAAATTGAAATCGATGCCAACCATCCTCTGGCGGGCAAAGAACTGGAATTTGATATCGAATTGGTGGCAATCAATTGAATCTGATTGTTTTCAGATGATATCATTTGAGTATATATAGAAAGGCTTCCCCGGTGGAGGCCTTTTTTATGCCTTGATTTATTGATGCAGGATTAAATGCTGGTATGAATAAATTTCAGTTCATATGCATCGGAATGCTGATAAGCTGTTCGATGATCAGTGGAATAGCCCGGGCTCAGGAGAAAACGGGCGTGGCGTCTTATTATCACAACAGCCTGGAAGGAAACCATACCGCTAACGGCGAGATTTTCCATCAGGACAAATTCACTGCTGCACACAAATCGCTGCCCTTCGATACCTGGGTCCTGATCAGGGATCGCAAGGGACTCGAAGTGGTAGTTCGCATCAATGACCGTTTGCCTGCCCGTTCTTCCAGGATGATTGACCTGACAATGTTGGCCGCCCGGCAATTGGATATGATTACAGCTGGCATCAAACAAGTCCGACTGAATGTGATCTCAGCGCGGGAGGCGTGGTTGTGGTTTTTGGAAAAAGGGTATTTAGGGGTGGTTTATAATTTTTTTCCGGATTGAAATCGGTGAATC
>CBFGVZ010000199.1:0-6361 GCA_965652315.1 uncultured Saprospiraceae bacterium
TCCAGGGAAAAATCATATTTTTCAGTGTCCCGGAAGATCGGTGCCCCATAGTCAAAATCTGTGACCGTGGGATTGTCTTTCAGAAAATTGGGAAATTGATCTTCGTCAATCAGGTTGTCCAACCGGATCAGGGAATGCTTGAATCCGACCCGAAAATACGAGGGATCCTTTGCCCTGTTGATCATGGTTAGTGCATCATTTTGACTACTGTACAGGATACTGTTACGGATTTCCAGATTGAGAACAGACACCTGTCCATCCAGGCACTGCGGTCCATCCCGTTTGAAACAAAAGAAATTGGACAAACCTACGGCCGCCTCTCCGAATCCCACATTTGCGAAGGTACAGTAGTCAAACCGATAATAACCTCCGAAGTCTATGCGAAGATTGTACCCTGCAGAACTGTGAAACAGGTTATTGTACCCCGTCACCAGGCCTTTGAAGGCGGCGAGCGAAGCCCCCCCATTGAAACCAATGACGGTATGATCAATATCCAATTGGGCCAGGGAATCGATCAGCACTCCGACATTGGCATGTTGCAGACGGGCGTGGGATATTACATTGTTTTTACTTTCCGCACCGAGCTGGATGCGTCCCCACTGTGCGATCCGATCCTGATAATCCGCCTCGAGGCGGTCGGATTGGAAAGTCACGGGCTCATCTGAGGTGCCCCGAATCTGAAGCGATCCATTTTTGGCAATAAAAAGTACACCGTCGTTATAAGATTGTCCGCCGTTGAATACCGTTCCCCCATGGACATAAACATCCGTCCCGGCTGGAATTTCGAGCGTACAACTGTCGATGATCACTACACCGTATATCACATACGGCTTCGGGTCATCCCAGGTCCAGGTATTCATATCGCAAGTAATCAGCACCTGTCTTTTTGCCCCCTTGATCGATGGGATATAATTAGCGTTTTGCCCCCAGGCATTGACCACCACTTCGCTGGATTCAGCACCTGTGACTACTTCGATTTTTTCTTCTATAATAAAAGGACTGACACTCAGCGGCTGGTTCGGATCAACGGTTACTTCAACAAAAACGTACACGCTGTCCTCAGGTGGAATCTCAAGATCCCGAATAACCGGACCCTGATACCCATCCGCATTGATCCGGAAAGCGGAAGATTCCGAACCCAGTCTGATTTCATCGATCCGGGCGAACCGATTGCTTTCATTGTGGATCTTGAAGTAACGGGTCGTAGATCCGACCTGTGTGAAAACGGTATCGAAGGTCAGGGTGTCGGTCGAAAAGCGGAGATCTACTGCAGAACCAGTATCAAATTCGATCTGCTGACAGGAATAGATAAAACTCAGTAGCATCGCGACTGCAGTCAGGGTAACCAGAGGTAAAATAGGCCTATTCATCTGAAGTTGATTCATAGAAGAAATGATAACGAATTTCTGCTTGCAAAGATTATAAAAATAAATTCGCTTTTGTGCATTTGATCTTCAGCTTTATCGCTGATCATCGGGTGCACATGTCGGATACGAAAAACTACACGCCAAAAAAGGATGCCTCATCCGGGTTTATTAACTTTACGCTTCATAATCAATTGATAAGTGAAGTACTTTTATGCGTGCCTGTTCCTGCTCTGTATCTGGACCATCGGTTATACCGTTCCACGGATTGAGGTATATCCTTTCATGCTGATTTTCACTCTAACCTTTGGAGTATACCTTATAATCTTTAAAAATGTTAGGGATCACCACGATTTCCTTTTCTTTGTGGGTGTCGGGTTGATTGCCCGATTCGGGCTTCTGCTATCTTGGCCGGGATTATCCGATGATCTGTACCGGTTTTTCTGGGATGGGGTCATAGCGAATAATGGTATATCACCTTATGCATGGACGCCGGCAGAATTGATGGCCCAACCCGGAATGGTCCCCCCGTATCTGGCGGATCACATTTATCCACACCTCCGGTCCGCGGGATACTATTCAGTTTTCCCGCCTTTATCCCAGGCATTTTTCCGGGTCGCTACCTATTTCACATCGGATAATATTTACCTCAGCGCCGTATTCATGCGGATTCTTATCCTGGCTGCAGAGTCGGGTATTATCTATTTGTTGCTCAAAATGTTGCCTGCACTGAAATACCCACAGAAAAACGCACTGCTGTATGTACTCAATCCATTGATCATTCTGGAATTCACAGGTAATTTGCATGGAGAAGTTATCATGCTGGCAATGTTCCTGTATGCATTTTGGTGGATGATGAAAGGGCGCTGGGTGTTGTTCAGTATAATGTTTGCCGCTGGCATCCTGATCAAATTAACCATCCTATTGCTGTTGCCTTTATTTATCAGACGGCTGGGCTTCCGGAAATTTTTCCTGTCCACTTCAATTATTTTGGCTATTTGCCTGATCGCATATAGTATAATGGGCGTTTTCAGTTATCCGGAACATTATATAGATAGTGTACGATTGTATTTCCAGACGTTTGAATTCAATGCCAGTTTTTACTACTTCTTCCGATGGGTCGGATACCAGGTGTTTGGTTACAACATGATTTTCTGGATTGGGCCGGCATTGGTTTTCGCGGCCGGAATGGGATATTTTTTCCTGTATATCCTGCAATATCTGAACGACATGGGCATCATGATCCGGGCATTATTTATCTTTACCTTGCTGCTGTTTAGCAGTACCACGGTCCATCCATGGTATATCCTGCTTCCATTTACATTCGCGCTTTTTTCACCGTATCGGTACATGGTAATCTGGAGTCTGCTGATTACTTTTAGTTATTTCAGCTATATTAGTGACCCATGGCACGAAAGGATTTGGATTGTTCTGGCAGAATATTTAATATTGGGGATCTTTATGCTGATTGATTTCAGAATCATTCCCTGGAAAGGCTACTTTCAATTTTTTGAAACCAGGCCATAGTTTCAAACTGAAATCGGGATCAATCGTTAATGTTAAAGGAAGTGCGGATTTATCGGTCGGGTAACGCTGGAATTATCATACGACCGGTGCGTACAATTAACTGACCGGATGTTCCGGATGTAAACACAATAACATGAAAATCAGAATCATAATTCTATTTGCCATTTTTCTGACCACCGCATGCCGGTCCGGAAATGAGAAAACGGGAAACGAAAGCGCAATGGATCAAACGGCCATTGCAGAGGTCAAAGTCAGCCATTCGGATGTCAAGCCCGAGGAACTCCTGGGCAAAATGGTGGAAATACCCGGAGGAGAATTTGAAATGGGAGGCCGGGGAAAACAGGCAGATCCGGATGAATTTCCCCGCCATAAGGTCCGGATCGATGGTTTTATGATGGATGTTACCGAGGTAACCAATCACCAGTTTGCCCAATTTGTGGAAGAAACGGGGTATGTTACTACTGCAGAGCAGGATATCGACTGGGAGGAAATGGAATCGCAATTGCCTCCAAATACTCCAAAACCAGACGAAGAACTGCTTAAAGCGGGGTCACTCGTTTTCAAGGGCACAGAAACACCGGTACAGTTAAACAATCCGGGGTATTGGTGGGCGTGGACCACAGGTGCGAACTGGCGTCAGCCTCAGGGCCCGGGCAGTGATATCGAGGGAAAGGAATTTTATCCTGTCACCCATATTTCCTGGGAGGATGCCAAGGCCTATGCGGAATGGGCTGGCAAACGGCTGCCCACGGAAGCTGAATGGGAATGGGCTGCCATGGGTGGATTATCTGACGCTATTTACCCCTGGGGCAACGAACTGGACCGTGATGATGAAATCCATGCTAATTACTGGCAGGGCGGTTTCCCGTACGAGAACGATGAAAAAGATGGATATTACCTAAGCAGCCCGGTCGGCACCTTCAAACCCAATGGATACGGATTGTACGATATGTCCGGAAACGTATGGGAATGGTGCGAGGATCTATATCATTACGAATATTACGAATCACACCGGCCGGAAGACGTGGCATATAACCCTCGCGGCCCGGAGAAGAGCATGGATCCGGATGAACCGTTGATACCGAAACGTGTACTCCGTGGTGGTTCTTTCCTGTGCAATGACTCTTACTGTACCGGGTACCGCGTTTCCCGGCGCATGAAAGCGGATATGAAGTCGAGTTACAACCATACAGGATTTCGGTGTGTGAAGGATATCCAGACTGAATAGGGACCTGGAGGATAAAGTTCTTACAATAATCCCACGACCATACACTCGAACACACACATAAGACAACAAAAATTAATATCCGGGAAGTAAAAGTCCCCATTTTACTCATCGATTCGAAAGGTCTATCCAGTTATTGAGAAAAATTAATCTCGATCAATTCAGATCGACCGTGTCAGGGAATATCTGTGGAATATCTGCGGGCTATTACTATATTTGCAGCCGGATCAGATAATCGATATTACATGAAAATACGGAATTTCTTTCTCTTTGCCCTGATATTATCGTCATTCACACCGGCGTTTGCGCAGCAATTCAGTAAATTTGACTTTGGGCGCATGTGGACTTTTGAGAATGCGCCGTTGGATTACTTCAATGAGACCTATGACCTTGAATTGACTCAGGCATGGATGGATAAAATGCGGAAATCGGCGCTCCGGTTTTCGACGTTTTGTTCAGCCTCTTTCATTTCCGATCGGGGGCTTATCATGACCAACCACCACTGTTCACGGGGATTAATTGCTGGCTTGCAAAAAGAAGGAGAAGACCTGATCACCTATGGATTCTATGCCGAAAATCCGGAGGATGAACGAAAGTCTGAAGGATTATTTGTGGATCAATTGATCCTTGCCAAAGACATCACCTCAGAACTGAAGCATCTTCAGAATAACCTGTCCGAAGAAGAGGCCCAGGATTCGATAATGGCCCGGTACGAAAACACCGATGGCTGGGAAGATCTCAGACTCCAATTGGTCACTTATTACAGCGGAGGGCGCTATGCGATGTACGGCTACAAACGGTATAATGATATCCGTCTGGTGCTCCTTCCGGAAGTTGATCTGGGATACTTCGGCGGAGATCCTGATAATTTCACCTATCCGCGTTACAATTTGGATTTCACATTCTGGCGGGCTTATGATGACAATGGTGAACCTTTGAATACGACTGACTTTTATTATCCGATCAATCCCGATGGGATCAGTGAAGGCACTCCCGTGTTTGTGGTGGGGAATCCGGGTCGTACTCAGCGGTACCGGACCATAACCCAATTGCGGTACGACCGGGATGTACGACTTCCGGCGACCCTGTCTTTTATCAAAAGCGGCATCAAGGCATTGGAGTTTCAGATGGAAACCAATCCCAATCCACAGACTGAAAATGCCATTTTCAGCTTAAAAAATGGAGAGAAAGCCTACACCGGAATGTTGGGTGGATTGCACAATGATGCTTATATGGCCCGAAAACAGGCGGCGGAAGATGAAATCCGGAAGGGCACAGAAAGCATGTTCACTGCGGAGGAAAATCCCTGGAAACAAATCGATAGAATTTACGAGGAAATCACCCCTTACGGTGCTTTTGCAACCCTGCTCAGCGCCAGTCCTTACCGTGGTGCTGTAACCGCTCTGCTGCACAAAATTCACGATTACCAGCAACTTTCAGTTTCGGAAGACCGCACCAGTCTGGCTGAGGATATAAAATCCTCCGCACCGGTGGCTACCGCGGATGATCAGGTGATTTATCTTCAGTCCCTGATTGATGATTATCAAAAATTCAAGGATGGTTCGCTGAAGCATGTGGACGCAAAAACCATTCTGGAACAAACCGTTTTCGGGGATCCGGACAAACTTGATTCCTGGCTCCAATCACCTGAAGACGACCCACTCGCTGATCTGGCCAAAGTCCTGATGACCGATTATGACGAATCGGTCCGACTCAATCAAGAATATGGCAAAGAAATCGCGGAATACAATGAAGAAGTCGCCCTGGCCGCATTCAAGGTTTTCGGTAACCAACTCCCACCCGATGCCACATTTACGCTTCGTATTTCTGATGGCGTAGTGAAAAGCGTGCCTTACAACGGGACGATCGCACCTGTGTTTACTACGTATTACGGACTTTACGACCGGTATTTGAGCCACAACCAGGAATATCCCTGGAGTCTGCCACAGTCCTGGCTCAATCCTTCCATGGAATTGCTCAGTACGCCACTCAATTTTATCTCAACGAATGACATCATCGGTGGAAACAGCGGATCGGCTATTATCAACGCACAGGGAGAAGCCGTGGGTCTGGTATTCGATGGCAACATCGAATCACTACCCGGAAACTTCATTTTTGATGAAGCAAAAAATCGGGCAGTCAGTGTGCATACCGGTGGTATCGTAGGGGCGATGAAGCACATCTATAAAGCGGAAAGGATCTTAAAAGAGGTTTTGGGTGAATGAATGTCCATGCCTTAATATTT
>CBFGVZ010000200.1:0-6359 GCA_965652315.1 uncultured Saprospiraceae bacterium
TTCAATATTTCAATAGCCCAACGACTCAACAACTCAAAGATTCAACGCTATTTTACTACCTTTGACTTTTACAATTGATGCTATGCTAAGACGACCACGACGCAATAGAAATACAGCTGCCATCCGTGCCATGGTCCAGGAAAACCGGGTAGGCACGGACGATCTGATCCTACCCCTGTTTCTCAAGCCCGACAAAGGCGATCCGGAACCGATCACATCCATGCCGGGCGTCTACAGGCACAATGAAACTTCACTTCTGCAGACCATCGGAGAGGCAGTAGAACTGGGGATCGAGGCGGTCATGCTTTTTCCTGTCGTCCCGGAATCCCTGAAAGATGCTATTGCCAGCTATGCATACAATCCCGAAAATTTTTACCTTCAGACCGTTCGACTCATTAAACGCGAATTCCCGGATCTATGCCTCATCAGTGATGTGGCGATGGACCCTTACAGTTCGGATGGGCACGATGGAATCGTGGAAGACGGTATAATTCTCAACGATGAGACACTCGACATTTTAGGAAAAATGTCGGTTTGCCAGGCGGAGGCAGGGTTTGACCTGATCGGTCCTTCGGATATGATGGATGGTCGTGTGGCCCACATCCGGCGTGCGCTGGATGATAAAGGCTACACCTCCACCGGTATCATGGCCTACACCGCCAAATACGCCAGTGCATTCTACGGACCTTTCCGCGATGCCCTGGACAGCAGTCCAAAATGGGGAGATAAGAAAACCTATCAAATGGATCCGGCCAACAGACGGGAGGCCCTGATCGAAGCCGCCCTTGATGTGGAGGAAGGCGCTGATTACCTCATGGTAAAACCCGCCCTGCATTACCTGGATATTATCCGCGACCTCAGAAATAATTTCCAATTGCCCATAGTTTCTTATCATGTATCCGGTGAATATGCACTACTTATGGCAGCGGCCGAAAAAAATCTGGTCAATCTCGATCAGGCTATTCATGAAACGCTGCTATCGATGAAACGTGCCGGAAGTGATTTGGTCATTACCTATTTTGCCCTTTACTATGCAAGACTGCTTTCGAAGAATATGTAAAAGAATGAACCTCACAAGTCCGTTGGTTTTCATTTTGATTGGGTGGGGAATGGTCAGCACGCAAGCCCAAAATCCATTCGATATCAAATCAAGGAATCTGATGGATACCACCCGGCAGGTTCAATCTGACTCCCCTGTCGTCCAGTTAACACCTACTCGATCGGCCACTCCGAAAACGGATGGACCGGAGATCCCATCCACGAAAAATACCGAACTTTTTGATTCTCCAAAAACATCCAATGTAACCGATTCGGAAGAAGAAACCGGAGATACCTTACCTATTACATCCGGGGATACCGTCGGATCCACGGTCCAGAGTGAAGCAACCGACGCCCCTACGCTTTCGGATACCGTATCCGGTTTATTGACCAGAGGAAATACAGATCAGGATGTACACTGGTGGTATTATGTCTTTGATCTGGTGCTACTCCTTTTCCTATTAGGGGCTTTTTTATACGATAAAAAAATATTCCCGCCCATCAGGAAAGCCTTCGTTCATGAGAATTTTCTCCGGTTTTTGTACCGGGATACTTATCTGCGCAAACCGGGCACCTTTATTTATCTCAATATTTTATTTTTATTAAATCTCGGATTCATCTTGTATCGTACTGCGCAATATATGGAAAGGGCCTCTACATTCCGGGACTATATGATCATCCAGGGCGTGGTGATTTTGCTGTTCGCCGTCAAACACCTGGCACTTCATGCATTGTCCCGTCTGGTGGATAAACCATTTGAAGTCTTGTTTTATCAATATTGGATGATTCTTTCTGCCGGGTTGATGGGATTGTGGCTTGTCCCGGTCACGCTTATGATTTCGGTTATTCCTGTCCGGTTTTTATTTATAACCCTGGTTATCAGTTGCATACCCATCACACTTCTGTTGATATACCGACAGGTCAAAGCGATGATCCAAGCCAAATTTTTCCTATACAAACATTTTTTCCATTTTTTTCTGTACTTTTGTGCCGTTGAAATAGTACCCGTGGTATTATTAGCAGATATTTTGGTACAAAATTGATTGAAAAGGTAAAACTGTTATTCTTGATATGGCGCAAAAAGATCAAAAAAACCAGGAACCAGAAGTAAAGACCATTCTGGTCTCTCAACCAAAACCAGAATACTCCCCTTATTACAAATTGGAAGATAAATACGGCATTCAGATTGACTGGCGACCATTTATCCATGTTGAGCCTGTCCCCGAAAAGGAATTCCGAAAAACCAAAATCAAACCCGACGATTACACGGCCATTATTTTGACCAGCCGCAACAGCATCGATCATTTTTTCAACCTTTGCGAAGAAATGCGGATCAAGATGCCGGATGATACCAAATATTTTTGTCTGTCGGAAGCCATCGCCAATTACCTTCAGAAGTTTATCCTGTACCGTAAACGCAAAGTCTTTGTAGGAAAACGATCGATCACGGACCTGGAGAACGCCTTGAAAAAGCATAAAAAGGAAAAGTTTCTCCTACCGACCTCGAACCTCGGGAGCAAACCCGTACAGGATTTTCTGAGCAAAATGAAGATAAAGTACCAGGAGGCCATGATGTACAAAACGGTTAGCAGTGATCTTTCTGATCTGGCCGATATCACTTACGATGTCCTTGTTTTTTTCAGTCCACTGGGTATTCAGTCCCTCTACGAGAATTTTCCGGAGTTCAAACAGAACAAAACCCGAATCGCAGTTTTCGGCAACAGCACCAGTAATGCAGTCCTGGAACGCGGTCTCACCATAAACATCAAAGCACCGTCTGAAGAAGCACCATCCATGGCTATGGCGTTGGAAAATTACATCAAAGAAACCAATCAGGAATTGTAAACGCTTTTGATTTTCAGGTGTTGAATTTACAAGGTTGCATCCAGAGACGGATGCTTCTATTTTTTTGAGTACTGCAACACCTTTTGATGAATAACAATACCACCAATTACGCCTTTTCCGCCATCGAACAATACCGGGAGCTAATCCTGCAGGATGCGAAGGTAGAATTGCCCGGGCACGAAGGGTTGGACATGCTGATCAGAAAGCCAGGATACCTGGTCCCTACTCCGGAAAATGCCCGGCAGGCAGCGGTTGTACTACTCATCCACACCAGCCAGGGTTATCCATCAATCCTGTTTATCCAGCGAAGTGACCATGATCACCAGGATAAGCACCGGGGACAAATCGCGTTTCCCGGGGGTAAACTCGAATATGGGGAAAGTCTGAAGGAATGTGCATTTCGCGAAATGGGCGAGGAGATCGGATTTTGTTTGCCAATTGATCACCCCACTGGAAAACTGACCCCACTATACGTTTCGGTCAGCAATTTTCTGATCCATCCCTTTGTCGTTTTCCAGGACACCCTTCCTGATCTCCGGCCCAATCCGGAGGAAGTAGCGGCTGTGATCGATAGCCCTTTGACCGATCTGAACAACCGGTATGCTATCCGTCGAAAAGATATTCATGTCAGGAATATGACCCTGCCGGATGTCCCCTATTATGACCTTCAGGGGAAGACTTTATGGGGCGCTACGGCACTGATATTCTCGGAATTCCTACAATTGATTCGTACCAACACAGCGCCGTAAAATTACCATCATGACCTTTTACAATTGGTTAGTTTTGATTCATGTTTTCTCAGCCATATTGGGCATGGGTCCGGGTTTCATTTTGATATATGTGGCTAAAAGTCCCCAAAATTTCACCGAACTCAGGCATGGATTTAAAATACGGACAAGGTTGCATATTTTTGTCATGATAGGTGGAACGCTTCTCCTTCTGTCCGGGCTAATGATGGGCTACCTGAATCCGGCATTATTTCAGGCGTTCTGGTATGTGACCAGCCTGGTACTTTTCCTTGTGGCACTCGCTTTTGGACCACTGATATTATCACCACGCTCAAAACCTATAAAGGCTCTGTTAAAGGAACAACTGGGGAATGAAATACCGCCTGAATATCATAAAATGGCCAGAAACCTCTTCTTTTGGGAAAGGATTGAAAACACCATTTTCCTGATCATCATTATGCTGATGATCTTGAAACCTTACACGATCGAATCCCTGCTGAGCATGTTTTATTTGAGGTAATATAGGTAGGTGAGGATACAGGGATGAATTTAATTTAGTGAGGCTGAATCAGCACTTAGTAACCAGTTACTACAAACCGTCCAATTGTGGAACCGGGCGCTTGCCCGTTGTTTTTTCAAATTCGATTTCGGTAAAATCCTGGTTGGCTGTAAACCCATAGCCGTAGATGATCTCGTTGGGCCTGGTCAGCCGGGCAAACCGGTCGGTAAAAATTTTTCCCTTACGCTCATCCCAACGCAATTCACTGGTCTCGAGTTTTTCACCCTCTATATTTTCAAATACTACATCGCCGGATGCGATCACCAGGTAATCATCCGGAAGACGCTCGGCATAATTTGAGGTTAGGGTCGCATAAGGTTCGCCAGCTTTATAAAAGGTGACCAGGATTCCTTCCGGGAAAATATCCTTTATTGGAACCACATTTCTTCTCTGCAATACCGGAGCCTCCAATTCCAAAAGCTTCTGGCCGTCATCGGTATATTCCATAGTCACTTCATATGCAATATCGCTGTCCACATCCAGATCTTCAGGTACCGAATCCGACACCATTAGATTTCCATCGCAAGCCACAGTCACCAGCAGAATCAAACAATAAAACCCTGTTCTCAAAAATTTCTTCATCATGGATCGGATTTACAGATATACCTTTTCACAAAGATATTAACATAATCTATGCCACGGAGGTTCAGATACATTTTCATGTTCTATTCCACTACAAGAATCCCACCCGAAATATCTTTGGTGACCAGATCGATAAATTCCACCCGTGCACTATACACATATATCCCCGGGATGAGGCGCTTTCCGTTCAGGGTTCCGTCCCAGCCTAGCTGAAACTGATTGGGAGGGAAGTCGGACCGTGAAAACAGCAAGTTTCCCCAACGGTCAAATACATCGAACTGGAGAATGCGAGCAATATGGCGTCCCCCATAAACGGTTACAAAACTATTCTGACCGCCCTGCCCTGGAACCACCACATTAGGTACTCCCACATCCCGTATGGGGATGACATTCACACGTAATTCGTCGTAGGCTATACATCCGTCCTGATCGGTTCCTGTCAGGGTGAAAATAGTGTTGATCACCGGCATGGAAATAACTTCCGGGCAATCCGGGCAATCCACTCGCTCTGGAGGATCCCATGACCAGGTCATTATACGATCAACAGGGGTATAGAAACTACCCAGATTCAGCGATTCCCCCAGTTGGATGGTATTGACAGAATCTCCTTCAGAGGTGATATGAACTTTGAGCTCTTCAGGCTGGAGCAAATCCACCACAATCGAATCCCGGCATTGATTTCCATCTTCTACCGTAACCGTATATCGATTTGCGGTGAGGTCTTCAAAATCAGGTCGGGATGACAGGGATCCATTACCCAATGAAAACATATAATCCCCTTCTCCCCCGGAAGCCGTCACTCGAATAAAACCATCTGAATCCCCAAAACAAATCAGATCTCGTTTTTCATCGAGACTGAGTGACAATTCAGGTGGTTCTCGTAAAGTAATAAAGACCTCAGCAGGACAATCGTTTTGATCCATAATCCGTACTTGATAATCTCCGGCAGCGAGATTCGTCAACTCCTGTCCCGAGACTCCGTGCTCCCAATTGTAACGATAGCCCGGGGTTCCACCTTCGACTTCCACTGAGATCCGCCCATCCTCCAATCCAAAACAAGAAATATGACTGGTATCGATTCGAAGTGTAATTGAATCCGGCTGTCCCATCACCAGATTATTATAGGCCAGGCACATATCCTGATCCCGGATAGCCACAACATAAGAACCCGCTCCGAGTCCATCAAAATAACCATCCGTTGTAAACATCCCGGTTGTATCCAGATCGAATACATAGGGATCCCTTCCCCCGGACACCACGAACTCCACACTGCCATCCAAATATCCATAACAGGTCGGTTCCTGAATCTGAGACTGGCTGATATCGAGATTTATTTCACTTAACAACACGATGGTATCCTCCTCACAGCCCATTTGATCCCGAACCGAAACCGGATATACTCCCGCACTGAGATTATTCCGGTTGTCCTGGTCGGTATAACCCATGCCATCCTTAAAATCATATTCAAAAGGTGAAAAAGTACCGGTTACATCCAGACTGATCGAACCATCCATTCCTCCACCACACGAGGCCAGAGTTGTTACCTGATCAATGATAATAGGCAGGGGTTGAACTATCTGAAAGGTGGCAGATGCTTCACATCCGCG
>CBFGVZ010000201.1:0-6341 GCA_965652315.1 uncultured Saprospiraceae bacterium
CGGCTGGTTCAAATGGCAGCCCGGTGACGGTTTCGTACAGTGTAATGTAGCGTTGACTGACGGTTTGGACCATTTTATCCGGCATTTCCGGCATGATCTGCCCATCCAGACCCTGAAAGCCCTGTTCCATCAACCATTCGCGGACGAACTCTTTACTGAGCTGTGGTTGTTTTTCTCCCTTTTGCAGCCTTTCCTCATATCCATCCAGGTAGTAGTACCGTGAGCTATCGGGCGTATGAATTTCATCAATCAAATAAATTTGCCCGTTGTGCAGACCAAATTCGTATTTAGTGTCGACCAGGATCAAACCTTTTTTCCGGGCCATTTCACTACCTCGACGGAACAAAGCTTGAGCATAAGTCTCCAGCCGATCCCAGGATTTCTGATCCACTATACCCCGGGCCAGAATTTCTTCCCGCGAAATATCCTCGTCGTGGCCTTCTTCTGCTTTGGTAGCAGGGGTGACGATGGGTGCCGGAAAGGCCTGACTTTCGCGCATCCCCTCGGGCATGGCTACCCCACAAATCTCGCGCTTTCCACTCCGGTATTCCCGCCAGGCATGACCTGCCAGATAGCCCCGGACGACCATTTCCAGTTTGATGGGTTCACAGTTCAACCCAAAGGACGCATTGGGATCGGGGACGGCGATTAACCAGTGCGGCACTATATCTTCAACAGCGCGTAGAAAATAGGCGGCTATTTGGTTCAATACCTGACCTTTGAATGGAATCGCTTTGGGTAAAATATGGTCAAAAGCCGAAATACGGTCAGTAGCGATCATCAGCAGGTGGTCGCCCAGATGATATACATCCCGGACTTTGCCATGATACACTGCAGACTGGTCGGGGAAAACGAAGTCGGTACGATCAATGGCTTCCATAGAGCTTCTGGCCTGAGAGTTGTTGATTAAATGACCTTTAAATGTTCTTCACAGAATTGCGATCCGAGAGGATGTCCCGGAGTTCCTTGAGCTTCGCATACTCATCGGGCAGCACTTTTTTGACAGCTTCCCGGATGGACACGTAAGTGGCTTCATCGTAATCCATCAGATAATCTTTGAGTCTTTTTTTGACGTAACGCATATCATTCAGCAGTAGGCTTCGGAAGGAAGGCAGATCCTGTTCGTCTTTTTCAAAAGCTATGGTGCGGTGGGGTTCTGGGTCCTGAACTTCTTCTGCGGTGTCGAGAGGGATATACTCTTCGTTCAGTTTGTCCGGTTCCACCAGGCCGTTGGGCAGGGACCATTTCTGACCGTTGGGGTCGCCCTCATCCTTGATCAACAGGATTTCCAGGCCTTTTTCTGCCATGCGGTAAACGATGACTTTCGCAAGATTTTTAACACTCATGAAGGCGCTTTAACTAGAAAATTGATGGTCTGTAACGGAACAATCTGATTCCATACCATATTTCCCAAATAGGCTAAACGACAAATGTACAATAAAAAAATGAATCTTGTATCGATTTAACCCATCCGACTATTTCTTACTTTGCTGGTGAGCCAGAAAGATATCGATCATTTTACGACACGCCAGGACCTTGAATGTGACGAGATTGTGTGGATCCAGGTCTTCATACACTTCCAGAGCACGTGGAAATGGCAGTTCCCAATCATCCGGAATTTTAACACTTCCAAGGATGATTTTTTCTTCGTTGACTATGTCTAGTTTGCTGTAGCGTTCTTCAGCGAGGAATCCAAAGACCCGTCTTAGTTTCGGGTTGGCAAACCGTCCTTTTTTATCAAAAACCCCCAGAAACTCCCCGTTTACATATACCTTGTCCTTTGGATCGTACAGGATTTCATGATCCCTGGTCAGCACTATGGTAAAACCTTTTTGGGACTTACCAACGGGTATTTTATGCTGGAAAATGATCATGTTTTCCTGGTAAATGGAGGTGAAGATGCCCCGGAACGAATACCCAAAACCTTTGCGTTCCGATTTTTCGATCACAAAATAGGACATCAGATCGATGTCTTTCCGGTCCCAGGGAATCAGGGTAGGTAGTTGTTTTTCATACAGTTTACGGGTTTTGGCTATTTCTTTGTTTATGGCATCTTTGGAAGAACTGCCAAAGTAAACTTTGTTGATAATAAAGATCGTAACCAACAACCCGAGCAGAAAGAATAAAAACATACGATAGCTTTGAATTCCAAATATACCAAAAAAAGCCCCGCAAAATATTTATTGCGAGGCTCATTACTTTTTTCAGTTAACCTGTCGGCGTTCGGTCTGTCCGATTAATTGTCCCGGTGTGACCGGTGTCCGCCCCGTCGGTCATTACCTCTTCCGCCTCGTCGGTCGTTGTTTCCACCCCTGCGATCGTTCCGATCATTGCGTCGACCGCCTCTGTCGCCGCCCCTTTGACCATTACGTTCTTCGACGTACCCTTCTGGTTTTTCCATAGTCGCTTTCCGACTTAGTTTTAATTTTCCGCTTCGGTCATCGATGGCCATCAATTTAACCTTGACGGGATCACCCATGGAAAAGACGTCTTCTACCTTTTCGACCCGGCTGTACGAAAATTCTGAAATATGTAACAGACCATTCTGGCCTTTGAATTCTACTACTACACCAAATGGCAGGATCTCTGTAACCTCTGCATCATACGTTTCTCCAACGGTGGGCTCAAAAGTGATCATTTTGATCCGGCGAACGGCTTCATCGATGTCGTCTTTGTTCGAGCTGGCAATCTGAACGATGCCTTTGTCATCGATTTCTTCGATAGATATGACCGTATTGGTCACTTCCTGCAACTCCTGGATCACCTTACCACCGGTTCCGATAACTGCGCCTATCTTGGATTTTTCGATGATGATCTCTTCGATTCTCGGTGCGAACGGTTTCAAATCTTCTCTCGGTTCAGGCATGACTTCATTCATCTTGCCGAGGATGTGAATCCGGCCAGCCCGAGCCTGATTGAGGGCTTCTTCCATCAATTCGTATGGCAAACCGTCTATTTTAATGTCCATTTGACATGCCGTGATACCATTGGCTGTACCGGTGACCTTGAAGTCCATGTCTCCGATGGCGTCTTCGTCCCCCAGGATGTCGGTCAGGATGGCTACGTCATCCCCTTCTTTGATCAGCCCCATCGCGATCCCAGAAACGGGTGATTTTATTTTGATACCGGCATCCATCAGTGCCAGTGAGCCGGCACAAACCGTCGCCATCGACGAGGAACCGTTGGATTCCAGGATGTCAGACACGATGCGGATAGTATAAGCCTGATCCTCCGGCAGTACTCTTTCAAGTGATCTGGATGCGAGATTGGCGTGGCCTATTTCGCGCCGGCCAGGACCTCTGTTGGGTTTGATTTCTCCAACCGAGAATGCCGGGAAATTGTAGTGGAGGATAAATTTTTTATTGGAATTTTCCAGCGCCGTATCGATCATTTGCTCATCCAGCTTGCTACCCAGGGTGAGGGAAGTGAGCGATTGGG
Organism: uncultured Saprospiraceae bacterium; assembly: GCA_965652315.1. Taxonomy (GTDB): domain Bacteria; phylum Bacteroidota; class Bacteroidia; order Chitinophagales; family Saprospiraceae; genus Membranihabitans. The sequence goes on from CBFGVZ010000201.1 coordinate 3,439, forward strand.
TCTCTCCACGTGTGAATAAGGCTGAGCCGTGTGCAGAGGGCAGGAAATCAACTTCGCAAGTGATGGGTCGGACCTCATCGGTTTGCCTTCCATCGAGGCGGTATCTGTCATGGAGTACCATCTGGCGAATGGTTTTCTTCTTGAGATCACCAAAGTATTTTTCGATAAAAGGCGTCGCTATTTCAAGGGCTTCTTCGTCGTGCGCTTCTCCATATTTTTCGAGGAGCTCCTCCAATGTTTCCGTAAATTGCGTCTTACGGCTGTCCTTATCCAGTTTACCGTGTGCTATTTCACTGATGCGGGCTCCTGCATTGTCCTGAACGTATTGTAATAACTCCTCGTTTTCTTCCGGTTCGGGAACTTCGCGAATGGGCGCTTTGTTTTCTATTTTTGCGATTAGATCGAGCTGAGCCTGGCATTGCGCTTTGATGGCTTCATGCCCTACCTTGATGGCTTCGATGAGATCCTGCTCGCTGCATTCGTGAGCCTCTCCTTCTACCATCATCACATTTTCCATGGTAGCTCCCACGATGATTTCCAAATCTGCTTCTGCCAGTTCTCCCCGGCTTGGGTTGATTTTGAATGCTCCGTTGATCCTGGCTACCCGTACTTCTGAGATGGGTCCGTTCCATGGAATATCGGATATGGTCAGTGCAGTACTGACTGCCAGGGCTACCAGGGCATCCGGCAGGACATCTGCATCTGCAGAGATCAGGTTGATATTCACCTGGGTTTCGTTCATATAATTGTCGGGAAATAAAGGTCGGATCGCGCGGTCAACCAGTCGCGATGTCAGGACTTCATAATCGTTCAGTCGGGCCTCACGGCGGAAAAAGTTCCCGGGAATTCGACCTGCGGCTGCGAATTTTTCCTGGTAATCCACGAATAGTGGGAAAAAAGGTGCGTCTTCTTTAGCTTTTTTGGCTGATACCACTGTACAAAGTATCATGGTGTTACCCATTTTCAGAAGAGCTGATCCGTCTGCCTGACGTGCCAGCCGCCCTGTTTCGAGTTGAATTTCCCTACCATCGGGTAACTGGAAAGTGTGTTGGATTGGATTTAAATGACCCATAAATAAATTTAATTTTTTTAATCATAAAAAAGCAGCAGGGATGATTGACTCATTGGATAACTTTCATATATACAACTGAATCGTTGAGATACTCCATCTGTAAACGATAGTGAACCATAGAGTGTCCCGGGAAAATACACCAAAAGCAGCGGAGACCGATCATTTTCTGATTCCCAGTTGCTCAATGAGCTTCCGGTACCCCTCGATATCTTTTTTGGCCAGGTATGAAAGAAGCTTTTTTCGTTTTCCTACGATGGCAAGCAAGGCTTTTCTCGAGGAATGATCTTTTTCATTGGACTTTAAGTGGTCGGATAATCCTTTGATCCGCTCTGTAAAAAGTGCTATTTGAGCCTCAGTGGATCCTGTATTCTTTTCCTTCCCACCGTATTGCTTGAAAATTTCCTGTTTTCTCTCTTTGGATAAATAAACTGCCATAATAATTTTACCATTTAGTGATTAATCATTCTAATACACGTATAGCGCGGGCACAAAGGTACGTAAATCCAGCTATAAAATCGCTTTTAACTTCAAATATTTTATGACACACCTCTTAGGCATCAGATCGCCCGGATTGTTTGGCTTCCTTCCATAGTACATCCATCTCTTCCAGTGACATTTCATGGAGTGAGACGGGAGCCCGATCTTCGATGTATTCAAATCGACGTTTGAATTTACGGTTGGTCCTTTCCAGAGCGGTCTCCGGATCGATATTCAGATATCGACTCAAATTGACCAGACTGAAAAGCAGGTCTCCGAATTCCTCTTCCCGCGAGGCGTGCCCCACCTCATGCTGTTTACAGGCAGTCCGGAATTCTCCCAGTTCTTCATCCACTTTCTTCAACACATCATCGATATGTGTCCATTCAAAACCTACCTGGGCAGTTTTTTCCTGCAGCCGAAGCGCTTTGATCAGTGCGGGTAAAGAATCGGGAACTCCCTGGAGCATAGATTTTTTACCTTCCTTCAATTTAAGCTTTTCCCAGTTTTGTTTGACTTCTTCTTCATCCCGGACCTTTACATCACCATAAATATGGGGATGTCGATGAATTAGTTTTTCTACGATCGCCGTTAGTACATCGCCGATATCAAAACCCTTTTGTTCATCCGCCATCCGGGCATAAAATACGATATGGAGAATCAAATCTCCCAATTCCTCTTTGATGGCTTGTAGGTCTTCGTCCAGGATGGCGTCTGCCAGCTCGTATGTCTCTTCAATGGTCAGATTGCGGAGGCTGAGGAAGGTCTGTTTGCGATCCCAGGGGCATTTTTCCCGTAAATCATCCATTACATCCAGTAATCGCCCGAAGGCTTCCATTTTTTGTGTCCGGTCCATAAATTGAAATGTTGTCTATTGCAAGCAAATTTAGGGAAAGCACCTATGAATGTGTGGATAATCTGTTATCTTTGTGGATTATTCAGAACCATTTCTATAAAACCTTTGTTGGAAAGATAGAAATCAAAACCACACCTTGTCATGACTGAGTTTCTGACAACCATGTTGATCGTTTTTGTTGTTTTCGGATTGTCTTTCCTGATGATCAACATCCGGCATATCATTAAAGGAGAAGAATTCAGGGGAACCTGTGCATCAAACAATCCTATGCTCAAGGATAACTTTGGTAGCTGTTCCGTGTGCGGTCGTCAGGCGGGCGAAGAGTGCGGTGATCCGAGTCTGTCCAGGCGATAACCCTAGCGTTCACCGTTTATTTGAGAAAATATCTTATGATCAGCCATTGCCTGAAAAATAGGTCTGGTATGATCAATTCCTGTCCCATCGAATTTATGATTTCTTTCTTATCCAGGGATTCCCTGTCCCTGGCGATCTGAGCAG
>CBFGVZ010000202.1:0-6331 GCA_965652315.1 uncultured Saprospiraceae bacterium
GACGAGAACAGTGATACCGCTGAAATCATTTTCAGGGAATGGTCCGCCATCACTGCGGGGGGTGCACGGTGTACAGGAGTGGATACCATCGTGGTTTACCGTTTGCCTAAACTGACTCCGGAATCGTTTGTCGGTACGGCCGAAGAAACCTTCTATTGTGATGTGGTTCCCCTACTGAAATCAGCAACCAGCCTGATAGAGTATTCTTCCTGGAAGCAACCGGTAGGACTCCACGATTACGAACAGCCTTATACTAAATTGAGAGGTGTGGTGTATGCCATTCCATCCTCTATAATCCAGGCTGGCTTATCACAGGCGGAGCATCTGGGCAGTGATGTGAAGGAAGAATATTTGGATTTGGTTATTCTTCGTAAGGCATCCGGAACGGAGGTGACAATCGGCGATATCGTCAATGGAGATTATATGATGGAGTTGCTCGAGCGTGCTACAGAAGACCAAAAAAGGTATGGATTTCTCCAGGCTCTGATCGAATCCAATGAGAATCTTGTGAAATTTATATTGGAAACAACCTATGAATTTTGTCCATATCTCCTGCTGGAACCGGGCGACTGGGTATTATCAGAAGGCGGGAACTTTGAAGAAGTGGATTTGGATTGGTTCTACAATGGTAATGGTAGTAATCCATACTGGTTTGCGGGTGGATGGCCTTTGATTTCGGGCGATAATACGGGCCGATGTACCGCATTCCATGACGGTGGGCGGGCTAGTGAGTTTGACTGTATACGCATATTGGTACCTGCCATTGATTCAGCCGGACTTAATCCGGACTCTTGCATTACCATTTGCCTGTCAGCTTCAGGGACGCATTGTGGAATAACCATCGATCGCGAAGAATTTGCATGGTCGGAAGGCTGTCCGCAAACCCGCGGAATGGATGTACGCATCAAACAAACCTGCTGGGCAGCAACGGTTAACAATTGTGCCACGTCGGAAGAACCAATTGAAAACGACATCGTGGCATCTTATGATTCGACTGGAAAAAGCGTGGATATACACCTGAGTCAATGGCAGTCCCTGATTGATACGATCGGTCCGGTCTTTGATTTCTGTTATCCGCTGGATGATTGTGCCTCCGAAGGAGAGCAGGGAGGTGAAACCAATGGCGATCCCGGCCAGATCCTGACCAGAGCTTCCGTTAACAGCTCGGAGTTTGGGAATCTGGTCTGGTGTGAATCGGAAATACGGGCTGCAATTAGGGCAGGTGAACAACATACCTCAGCCAAATCCTGGGAGCAGTGTCATCCTACGCTCTACCGGGTGAATTCCCATGATTGTGCTGCAGCCATTTTTGTTCCCGATGTTCGGGTCATTGACAATTGTAGTGATATTCATTCGGTAAAAGCTACCATTGAATTGGCTGGAGGTTCAAGGACTGTTTCGCTCGAAAAAGAAGCGACATCCATTGAAATTCTTCCGAATGGAGATACCTCTTATATTCACACGTTTGCTCATACTTCTGATCCGATCCGTTTACCGTTCCAGGATTGTGATGGGGTTCCCATTGAAGTTCGATACGAAGCCGCTGACCATTGTTGGAACCAAAGTAACTGGAGCAAATTTATTCTGGTGACTGATGAGACCCCTCCAACGGTCGTAGTCAATCACAGTGTAAATGTGTCCCTGGAGAATAAAATCGCTTGGGTCCAGGCCGCTACTTTTGACGAAGGTAGCTGGGATAATTGCTCCATTGGATTACGACTTGTACGACGATCCGGCTGGGCCTCCAATACATCTTTGCTGAATATTTGTGTAGGATCGAATAAATCATATAAAAACTGGATCGATCTGCTGGTAGATTTGGGTGTATCCCGAAGCCAACTCAATACTGCTGCAAACGGGGGCGTCGTTGGACAAAAAGACTTCAACAGCGAATATAATATAGATGCGTTACAGCAGGTGTTGACGGGCGGAGAAGTTGCTGACCATTACTTCAAACAGATCGTCTGGCTTTGGTCAGATGCCGAAGATTGTGGCCCCAAAGTGGTTCACGGATGGTTATATGAATTGGCCGCTTATATCGGATTGGAATGTGGACCAAACGCCGATGAACATGACAATCCTTTGAGTATTACCGAACTCCAGGAATTGTTCGATAACCTGATGGGCCAACCAGGATACGGTCAGGAAATGGCATACCTGGGTGGCGGATGGGCAAAAGATGTACCGTTTACCTGTGCTGATGCCTGCCAGGAACCGGAAGTGGAGCTTCTGGTTTTGGATCAGTGTTGTAATTTCGGTATCGGTAGAACATCGGTGCAATTAGAGGATCAAGGTACAGCCCGCATCATCCGGAAATTACCAGATCTGGAAATTTCCTGCGAAGCCTATAATATGTTTTACAAGGATATCGTAGACGCTGGAGCTGCATTGAATGAAGGGAGTAACGCCGATAGTGCCGCTATATTCACCGCGCTGGATAATGCTTTCGGAGCATATATACTGACCTGGGTGGATAACCAGAACAGGCCTGTGGATATTAATGGACAATTGCTCTCCGAAACGGAATTGAATTTTAATTACCGCAACGTAAGTTGCTCCGAAAAAACATCTACTGAGAAGGTGGAAGTCATCAATCACGACAACCAGGTCGAATGGATCAATCAGACCACGAAAACTTCTTTTCTGGATACAACCGATCACAGTAATGTCAATGGCATCGTTGCGATCAGTTGTTCGGGTGAGAATTACCAGGATATCTGGGTAGACCTCGATGAATGTGGCAATGGGACCATCACCAGGAGATTCTTCATCAAAGGTGGATGTTCCTCTGCCGCTGTTCCGATAATAGCAGAACAAGTGATCCGTATCCAATCATCTTGTACTTTGCGTGAAAGTATGTTTGATCTGCCACCAGATATGGGCAGTGTTGAAGCGCCTATTTGCATATCTCAGCCCATTACGGACAACAATTTCCCGGATACACTGGGACGTGTGGCACTGAAGCCACATCTGGCTGGTGGGCTTTGTTCGATCGTGACTTACGGTAAAGATGTGAAGGAACTGAATTTCCTGGATAGCGATGTGAAAAGATACCAGGTGATCTGGACAGTGAAGGATTGGTGTCCCGGATCATCCGGCGCAGGTGAATTCACCTATACTCAGAATGTGACGGCGAGAGTCGATCCCTCCTGTGAGCTAAATGGTGGACAAACCAATGGCAGTGCTATTTCGGAACGAGTGGTGAACAGGAAACAGGTCTTACGTGACAACTTTGTGCTCTATCAAAATCGACCTAATCCATTCGAAGGATATACGGTGATTGGATTTGAGCTTCCTGAAGCTACTGAGGCGCGACTGATTATTTATGATGTAACCGGGAAAGTATTGCAAGAGGTCAAAGGGGAGTATGTCAAAGGTTACAATGAGGTGCAAATTACACCTGAGCAGTTGCCAGCCACGGGCGTATTGTTCTACCAATTGGATACCGAACGATATACAGCCACGAAAAGGATGATCAGAGGATTGGATTGATACATTCTGATTCTGAGTATAAATAAAGGTTCTTATAAGGAATGAGGATGAGCCCGGGACCATGAGTTCCCGGGCTTTTTTTATTTGAAGCTGGGAATATGGTCTCACATTGGTTTCCCAGATTCCATTGGATTGAACATTTGCCCCCGGGCGAGACAATCCGACAGAGATCTATAAACCGATAAAAGTTGTCTTTCGGAGAAATCAAGATGGACTGCCTGGAGAATCCGCGTGGCCAGGGTTCCGTAATTCAGGATAAATTCTAATATTTCCTGATCTTTAGCAGGTAGCCGATGTCGGACCTTTAAATATAAGGCCTTCCATAGCTGCTGGAAACTAGAACATGACCCTGATTCCAAACCCAAGGCCTCCGGGTATCGGGTATTTCCCATATCTGCGCTTTCTCCGTTCAGGATAGCATTCTGAAGAATGGGATAAAGTTCGTCTTCGTGCCAGTCGGATTGTGTCTTGTATTCCACCCATTCTTCATGGACCAAAGCTTTCAGAACTTCTACGACAAATTGGATAATGGCCAGGTCAGCTGCCGGACACTCCTGGATATCCATCACACGGATCTCGATCGCGCCTCGATCAAACCGGGCAATTGCACCCCGGGAATTGACAAAATGCTGATCCAGAATCTGATCCTGGTCATATGGTTTGAGCAGGGTATTGATTGGATCAAAAACCCTCTGTTGATACACTGCCTGACTCCGCAAATATTCAGGTACCACTTTTCCCGTGATGGCGGGCATATCTTTTTGATTATTCTGATAGTGGTACATCCTGGAATCGTGGAAACCAGTCTGCTCTCCTTCCAGGATCGGCGAACTGGCGCACAGGGCAGGAAGGGCTGGCAGAACCAATCGGATCGCGGTGTGCAGTCTGTCAAATTCCACATCGCCACAAAATGGCAGATTGAGATGGGTACTTTGTACATTACTCCAGCCATGACCCCTGCAATCAAAAATCCGGTTGTACAAATCGTAAATCTCGTGTTGTTCGTGTGGCCAGATCTCAGTTTCCAACAGTGGATTCATCAGCGGGTGGCTGGCCGAAGGCATGAGCATACCATTATCAAACGCCAGTAACTCATTGATTTCGGATACATTATTTTGGAAGGATCTGCTCAATTTCGATAAATCGGGTGCGGGATCCGTGGTTTTCAGTTCGATAACGTGGGAGACCAGTTCATTGCTCCACGAAATTTCTCCGTTTTTAAATTCCCCTTCCCAGCTTCCGCTTCGTCGATGGAATATGCGATCTGCCCATGGAGCTACCTTCAGGTCACCCTTGTGGACGATCATATATTCCAGCTCTACCCCATACACCTCAAACAAATGGAAGGTCTTCATACGATGCGGTCTAATCTTTTTTTGAAAGCCTGTATGATTTTCTGATATACCCTATTGCCATAATAGCCATCTTCCACACCTTCATCTACATTAGGATTATCATTAATTTCGATGACGAGGGCCTTTCCGTTGATTTCTTTGATATCGATACCATACAGTCCTTCGCCCATGATTTTAGCTGCCTTCAGGGCCGCCTTCAGCACCATCTGCGGAACATCCTCGATCGCAAAGGTTTTTACCAATCCATCTTTATCCATCTTTTTCATGGCTTCCCAGTTGTAGATCTGCCAGTGCCCTTTGGCCATATAGTACCGGCAGGCAAAAATCGGTTCCAGATCCAAAATGCCAATTCGCCAGTCATAGTCTGATGGTGTGAAAGTCTGTGCGATGACCAAATCTGAGTGATCCAGCATTTCCGTAATCATGGATTGGTAAGATTCCTGATCTACCGCTTTTTTTACTCCAAAAGAGAAGGAGGAATCCGGAGACTTGAGCACAACAGGTAATCCCAACGTGGGAATAACCTGATCAGTGTTTTCCCGGTGGACAATAAGGGTAGGCGGGGTTTCAATGCCGGCATTTACCAATGCCTCAGCCATATAAACTTTATTGCAACACCTCAGGATGACGGAAGGATAATCGATGAGTGCCAGCCCTTCCTGTTCAGCTTTCCGGGCAAACGCATATGAAGCATTGTTAACATCAGTATTCATACGGATGAACAGGGCATCGAAAGCTGACAAGCGGGAAAGATCGGGGGCTTTGATCATTTCTACCCTGAAACCTGATTTTTCTGCCGCTTCAGTAAATTTTTTTAAGGCTTTGGCATTGCTGGGCGGAGCCACATCCGCATCCTGTACAAGAATGGCGAGATCATGGGCCTGGGCATTGTGCCGTGCAGTAGGGTAGCGTTTACGGGCAAAATACTGGACGGTAAACTCCTGTAGCAGGCTTTTGTGTTCATCCGGGACTTCTGCCACTGATATCGCTTTGATCGTACTGATGATCCAACGGTTGGCATATTTGAAGGTAACCCGCATCAGGGGGATCTGATAAAAGCGATGAAAGACTGCACAGAGTTCCTGATATTTTTTGGCTACATTTTGTCCGAAATAAATACTCAGGGTAAAACGCCGGGATTTGATATCCTGAAGGCTTTTCTGAATCAGGTCATCGAATTCTTCCGATACCATCCGTACCAGGGTCAAATCCTTGAAATCCACCAAATGCTTGACCGTGGGAAGGACTACATGTCCCCTGGCTTCCGCAAGGAGAGACACGTAATAACCTATGGATTGATAAGAATAATTCTGACACAGATTGAAAATCCGGGCTTTTTTAATACTGGCGAATTCTGAGGAAGTCAGGTAATCTTTCGCTGCTATGATTTCTACATTTTCAGGAAGCGAATTCCAACTACCGGGTTGTTCTACAACAATATATTTTTTCATGTAAGGGAGACGCTTGCGGTCCTATACCTACCG
>CBFGVZ010000203.1:0-6309 GCA_965652315.1 uncultured Saprospiraceae bacterium
AAAAGTTATGCCCGATGGTTTGGGGTGGATCAGATTTGTGCGATGACTGAGTTGATGAGTAGCGTCAACGCAATATCACAACATCCTGCGCTACGGTCACTTCTTCCCCTTCCCTGCATAAAATACGGGCCACACAGATGATCACGTCCGGTAATTTTTCAGTCAGACCCGCCGGCCAATTGATGGAAGCATCATCATCGGGCATAAAATCAGATTTCTGAAACAGCACGTTCCCGAAACGGTCATAGATCTGGAACTCCAGGATGGAAGCCATCTGATCCATGGGATCAAAAATCTGAACCCGGCTGTTCCGGACACTCCCGGGAATAATGGCATTGGGGATCGGAAAAGTGAGTTCGGGCTCTTCAATCCGGAGAGCCGTATCGCGGCGACAGCCAGGAAACTGTTCCGCGAAAAACACATATGTACCCGCAGGAAGCATACCTTCTATCCGGTAGGTTTCACAATTATTACAAAGCAACGAATCCGAAAAACTCCACCCATAATTATCCAGACTGCCGGGATCCACGGCCAGTGTAGCCGCTATTTCTGCCGAGGCCGTTACTCCAATTTGATCCAGCCAGCGGGGCTCGTTTGCCCTGATGTGGAAAGTATCGCTACAACCGTCCTGGGTCTCCACCCGAAACACCAGATTCTGATTGGCCGGAAACATCCCTCTAAAAGTAGGTAGGGCGGATTCTCCCAACATCCATTCTTTGACCTGAACGGAATCCCGGATAAAGATCTGCGTCATTCCATCGATCGGACAATCATCGAAACTAAACACCTGCGGAAAATCTCGCAGTCCATCTTCAATCAAAGCACTTCCTTCCACACTACAATGATCATAGGTCACCTTATAACGATATCGCCCGGGGCTCAATGCTTCACGTTGCCAGAGATCTCCTACCGAAGTATCCTGCCAGGAAATCTCACTCCCGTCCGGAAGTAATCCCTTGTTCACCACAATCCTGCCCTGATCTGCCCCGCAAGTACCTTGTTCAATGGTGACTTCAGGATGCAAGCAATCCGGTGTGAGCACCAGGGTATCCATTCCTACACAACCTTCTGCATCCATCGCAATCATATAGGCCGTGTCCACATTTTGCTCGAAAATAAATGGTCTGGTTTCTCCTGCTCCCAATTGAACATATTCCCGTTGGTCGCCGACCCAGATATCCAGGTCATAAGGAGGCGTCCCCTGATAAGCCATGACCTCAATGGCTACTGAATCCCCTGGCATCACGATCTCCATCGCCTCAAATTGAATCTCCGGATTCCCGATCGGGCCAATTTGTATCACGCTGTCACACGTACCGGTAGGTGTATCCATCTGTAAAGCCAGTGTAAAAGAATCCTGGAACGACGGGAAATTGATCCGAAACGGTTGATAGAAGGTCTGAGTTACCATTGAACCATCGGGCAGGGTTACTCTAAAACTAGTATCTTCTGATGTGCCTCCTCCAATGATCACTTCTACCAGTTCAGGGCGGGCACAATGTCGGGTAGCAGCAGTCAGTTCATAGGCACATTCGCTGCAATCCCTGACCTGTATGGTAAATTGACTGGTGTCCGGAATCTCTAGTTCAGAAGGAGCGATATAGTAATAAACAAAGGTTCCTTCACTATCAAAAGTGAGCTGTGTAGCCTCCAGTGAATCCAATGGATCGAATGATTCATTAACAAAACCACCGGGATCAACACTATCAGTCAGATCTTCATACAAATTCAGGGTATCATCCTCGCCCAGACAATATTGCTGGCTATAATCTTCCCCTGCATCGGTGCTGGTTAAGCAGAAATAAAAATAATTTTCAGCCTGACATCCTCTGTCATCGAAGAAATATACCTCGTAGCTGCCAGGGGGGAGATGTCTCCAGGACATCTGGTCGTGAACAGGAACGCTTCCTCCGTTGTAAATCCAGGCAATGGAATCGATCGTAATGGAAGGATCCACGGAATATGAAACCGTTTTGGTGTAACAATCCAATGTTAGATCTATGGATTGTGTTACTGAGAATTCACATACGTTAGGCTTGAAAGCCGGAATCGTATCTACCTTGCAGGTTTCATTGAGATTAAAGTCATAGAAGGTAATTTTCTCTACATCTACGGGAATGAGAACCACTTCTGACTGATACCCATACTCAAAAAACTCCTCAGTTCCATCTCTCTTTTCATCATTCAGTTTGTAATAAAACAGATCGGCAATACCGGGATTCGGGTTGTTCACCACAAATTGCACCCTTTTGTATTTGATTCCATCCACTGTCGCCTCACTTGGTAATACAATAAAGCTAGTCACATTTATCCCGCAACCAGTCTGCGCTGAAGCCGGAGTAAGGCCAGTTCCACCCAGGAAAAACGAACCGAGTACCAGTAAAAGATATCCAAAGGTAAAATGTATCTTCATAGGCGATGTACCGCAAAAATTTGACCAAAGTAACGAAGAAGATTTTTAAACTCCCGAATAACTTACGTAAAACAAGGTACTAAAATTATATATTGGCCAGTTGCTCGTACGTTTCTCCATTATTTAACGTAATTTTGCCGACTATTTTAAGATGAGGCAAGCGAAAATGAATCAAACGAAACCAACCAAAACGCTTTCGGAACAGGAGGTTATCCGGCGTCAGGCACTGGACGAATTGCGGAATTTGGGTATCGATCCATACCCGGCGAAGGCATTCGATGTTAACACCACTGCACAGGAAATTCTATCTGGATTCACCGAAGAAAAACAAGACGAATACCGGGAAGTGACGCTTGCCGGACGGATCATGATGAAGCGGGTCATGGGTAAGGCTTCCTTTGCCGAACTAAAGGATACCACGGGGACTATACAGATATACATCAACCGGGATGACATCGCACCGGGAGAGGATAAAACGATGTACAATACCGTCTTCAAAAAATTACTGGACATCGGGGATTACATCGGAGTAAAAGGATACGTTTTCAAGACCCGGATGGGCGAGGTCACGGTTCGCGTTCAGGAATTGTTCGTACTCGCGAAATCACTCCGACCGCTGCCAGTGGTCAAAAAAACAGTAGACCCTGAAACGGGCGAAGAGATCATACACGATGCGTTTTCCAATCCGGAACTGCGCTACCGCCGCCGATACCTGGATCTGATCGTCAACGATGAGGTCCGGAAAACTTTCGTGACCCGGTCGCGGATCATTTCTTCCATGCGACGTTTCTTCGATGAGCGGAACTGGCTGGAAGTCGAGACACCCGTACTCCAATCCATACAGGGGGGAGCCGCAGCCCGACCATTCACCACCCATCACAACACCCTGGACCGACCATATTTTCTGCGTATTGCAAATGAAATTTATCTGAAAAAGCTGATCGTAGGAGGTTTTGAGGGGGTTTACGAAATCGGTAAAATGTTTCGGAATGAAGGAATGGACCGCACCCACAATCCCGAGTATACCGCCATGGAAATATACGTGGCACACAAAGATTACCACTGGATGATGGAAATGGTGGAAGAACTACTCGCTACCATCGCACGCGATGTACATGGCACCACCAAAGTACCTTTCGGCAAACACATCCTGGATTTTCAGGGACCTTACCCCAGGTTTTCCATCTATGACGCCATCCTGCAATACGGTAATATAGACGTGGAGGAAATGGACGAAGAGCAACTCCGTCAGGTTTGCAAAACACATCACATCGAAGTGGATGCTTCAATGGGACGGGGTAAGCTGATCGATGAACTTTTCGGCGAATTGGTAGAAAAGAATCTGGTGCAACCGACTTATATCATCGACTACCCCATTGAAATGACGCCACTGGCTAAAAAACACCGAGACAAAAAAGGACTGGTCGAGCGTTTTGAGTTGTTCGTAAACGGCAAGGAAATTGCCAATGCCTATTCCGAGTTGAACGATCCCATCGATCAGCGCGAACGATTCGAGGAACAACTCAGGCTGGCCGAACGGGGGGACGACGAGGCTATGGGCATGGATGAAGATTTTTTGCGGGCATTGGAATATGGTATGCCTCCCACATCGGGTCTCGGTATCGGAATTGACCGCCTCACCATGTTGATGACAAACCAATCATCCATACAGGAGGTCATATTTTTTCCACAAATGCGAGAAGAACAATAAAATATGAAGATCAAAGAAATTATGTCGATCAGTGGGATGCCCGGATTGTACCGGCTACTAGCTACCAAACAAAGCGGTGTCGTCGGGGAATCACTGACCACAGGGCAACGAAAATTTTTCTCCGCGCGGAGCTATCAGTTTTCTCCACTGGAATCCATTGCTATTTATACACATGATGAAGCCATTCCTCTGGAGGAGGTATTTGGCAAAATGAAGGATAATCCACCAGCGGGTAACCTGGATAAATCCCAGTTACGTGAATATTTCCTGGAAGTTATTCCTGATCATGACCAGTCCAAGGTCTATGTAAGTGATATTAAAAAAATCGTCAGCTGGTTTGGTTTTTTGGAAGAAAACGGATTCCTGGAAGAGGAAGAGTCTGAGGCGGATGATTCCACAGAAGACAAAGGAGATGCAGCAGAAGCTGCAGACAAGAAAACCTCAGACACTCAAGAGCCAAATACCGAAGGAGAAGGTATCATAGAGGAGAATGGAGCAGAATAAAGCCTTTAATAATTTTTTTCCTACTTTTATCCGAACAAAAGAATCTTGAATGATACTGGCATATATTGATTGGACGGTGGACCCGCAGTGGGGTTTTCTGCGATGGTACAGTGTGTTGTTTGCTGTAGGTTTTATAGCCGGTTATTTCATGATGAAAAAGATTTTTCAGCGGGAAGGGGCCAATCTCGAATGGCTGGAAACCCTGTTGATGTATATGGTCATCGCGACAATTATCGGTGCCCGGCTCGGGCATTGCCTTTTTTATGACTGGGAATATTTCTCACAGCACCCTTTGGAGATCATCCTGCCTGTTCGGTTTGAACCCGAATTCCAGTTTATCGGATACAGGGGTCTCGCCTCACATGGCGGTGCAATTGGAATTCTCCTGGCTTTGTGGATGTTTTCCAGGCGGGTCAGCAAGACTCATTTTCTCTGGATCGTAGACCGGATCGTCATACCGGTGACCTTTGCCGGTGTCTTCATCCGGTTGGGCAATCTGATGAACCACGAGATTGTCGGCAAACCGGCAGATGTGCCCTGGGCGTTTAAGTTTGAACTGGTCGATGACATCCCACGGCATCCGGTACAGATATATGAATCTCTGTGTTATATCCTGATATTTTTCTTTTTGCGCTATTTATACTGGAAGACCGACAAACGCAAGCAATTGGGCTACATCTTCGGCTGGTTTATGATCCTGCTGTGGTCAGCCCGGTTTTTCACGGAATTTTTCAAAAAGAGTCAGGGGGGAATCGAAACCTTTTTCAACCTCGGATTATCCACTGGACAACTACTCAGCATACCCTTCGTGATCATCGGCATCTTCCTTTTGTTTTACAATAAAACCTATGAGCCGGACTTCAAAAACCGGAAATTTCGGAAAAAGAGAGCCTGATTCGGTTTATATCAAATCATAAATAATTTCTCAAAATTGAACATTCATTCAATTCAGGGCGTTAAGATCGCTGATTGTCCGTAAGATGCAACAAGAATTATGAAAAAAGAAGACCATACCACTATGCTCAAAGAAACATTTGAGGATATGGGCGATAACCACCAATTGACCCATGTGGACACCCCGCTCAGACCCGATGCTTTTGATCTCAGTGAAGAAGATAAAATAGATGCAATTGCAGACAAATTTGCCGAGATTATGGACACCCTCGGACTGGATCTCACGGACGACAGCCTGAAAGGCACCCCTTACCGGGTAGCTAAAATGTTTGTTCAGGAGATTTTCTACGGGCTCGATCCGGCGAACAAACCCAAAATGTCACTTTTCGATAACAAATACGATTACGAGAAATTTATCATCGAAAAGGATATCACTGTAAAAAGTACATGCGAGCATCATTTCCTGCCTATCATAGGGAAAGCCCACGTCGGTTACATATCCAATGGAAAAGTAATCGGGCTGTCCAAGATCAACCGGATCGTGGATTATTACGCCCGGCGGCCACAAGTCCAGGAACGCATGAACCGGCAAATACTGGAGGAACTCAAATCAGCACTTAATACAGATGATGTCATCGTAGTGATCGATGCAAAACATTTTTGTGTAACCACACGTGGTATCCAGGATGATGAAAGTTCGACCATTACGCTGGACTATTCCGGAAAGTTCTGTGACAAAAAAACCCGGCAGGAATTCCTTAATCTGGTGAAATAAAATCTAGTAATC
>CBFGVZ010000204.1:0-6246 GCA_965652315.1 uncultured Saprospiraceae bacterium
CCTATCCCTTGCCCATACGGCCAGACTGGGTTTCTCCATCCAACGACCACAGGATACTGGGTCCATAGCTACATTCGGTCATGTCTTACATATACAAAAAGCTGATACCATGCAGCATACAGGCTAATTACACATTACGTAATCCCTCCACAAATTTCCGTACCGCTCCATATGTAATCACCTGATCGCTGAAATACAGGATAGCCTGGTCGATTTCGGTCGAAGTGGCCTGAAGGTGATTGAGAATATTGATCAGGTGCATTTTCATATGGCCCTTCTGGATTCCAGTAGTCACCAGGGATCGGAGCGCGGCAAAATTCTGCGCCAAACCGGCTACTGCGATGATCTCCATTAACTGGTGCGCTGACGGATTGCCGAGCAGTTCCAGCGATCTTTTCGCAAGGGGGTGAATTTGGGTGAGCCCTCCCACCGTACCGATGGCAATAGGTACCGTTAATTCAAAAGAAAAACGGCCATCTTCCACCGTACACTTTGACAGACCACGATACATTCCATCCCGGGCGGCATAGGTGTGTCCGGCTGCTTCGATTGCACGAAAATCATTGCCCGTGGCCAGTACCACGGCATCGATTCCGTTGAATATACCCTTGTTGTGTGTGGTGGCCCGGTACGGATCTATCCGGGCGATGTCCACAGCCTTTTTGAATCGAATGGCCAGCTTTTCCGCTTTTTCTTCGTTCTGATCCAGTTCCTTTAGGGTGCAGGACACCCTCGCCTGTACCGTGCAGTTCGGGGTATAATTGGACAAGATCGACATGAGGACATCGGGTAGAGGACAGGTCTGGCCAAACAATTCGGTAAATACGCCATCTAGTCTGGATGAGAAATTTTCCAGGATGGAATTGATATAATTAGCCCCCATCGAATCGCAGGTTTCAAACCGAATCAGAAGCTGGTAGTACTCCGGCTCCTGGTCGAACGTGCGAATTTCTATGCCCCGGATACCTCCGCCACGTCGCTTCATATTTTCCGACAGATCCACCGAATGTCGGAGCAGCGATTCGTATACAGCCGATTCGGACTGCAGCAATTGCTTCTGGTTTCCGCTCCAGTAGAAATGGATTTGCCCGATTTTCTCCGAATTGAGGACCGTTGCTTCGAACCCACCGCGATGCATCCAAAACTTTGCTGCATTGCAGGCTGCCGCCACCACGGAGCTCTCTTCGATGACCATGGGAATAGTATAGGGCTGACCATTGATGATAAAATTGGGTGCTACACCATATGGCAGGATATAGTTGCTGATGGTGTTTTCAGAGATACGGTCATAAATATGTTGACGTTCTGTATCCTCCAGCCAGTAACTCTGTAATTCACGGATGACGGCTTCCGGTTGTTCAAACCCATTCTCAGCCACCCATCGTAATTTTTCGGATTTGCTCTTTTTGGAAAACCCATTCACTAAGTTCATACTGTCCATTTCCAGTTAATCATTTTTTAGAGCGAGATAGTTTTGGCACAGCGCCCAACCGCGGTGCAGATAATTCACGTATTCGTCCAGTGCTTCATACGAGATCAGGGCCCTTTTCAGCAGGGCGGAAGCCTGGCCGATGAGCGCAGGGAAGCGTGATTTTTCATGGAGATAATAGCCGTCAAGGAACCCTTTCATTCCGCCGGAGATAATCAGGGTTTTTTCAGGGTAAATATCGTGGTTCGCCAGCAGGAGTTGATTGGTGAGGTCCACCATTTCCTCTGCCGAATGACCGACGCGAGTCAGCCCTTCGTATGCTTCCTGCTTCGCCTGGTCCGACCGAAGTAGTTCAACCAGGGTGAAATTGGTCCCTCCGTTGGCTGCGAAATCGATGGCAGCGAGCGGAAGCCGCAGCAGGGCGTCCAGACTGGCTTTGCCCATGCCCTGGCCTACCTCTTTCACGATGACAGGAAGGGAGAAGTGATCGAGTAATTGCATCAGGGTTTCGAGGGGCGGAACCTTTATCCGGTCACCTTCCGGCTGCATCCATTCCTGCCAGGGGTTGATGTGAACAATGAGTCCGTCGGCTTTTAGTCTGTCTATGAGGTCCAACCAGCGACCGAGTTGATCATTTCGGAGGGCTTCTTCCAATTGAGCGATTCCGATGTTGGCAAAGAAAGCTACATCTTCGCCGAGAATAGGACGCAGGTCAAAGTCGGGAAGGTGTTGGGGATGTTCCAGCAGGATCCTGCAACTACCCAGTCCCATTCCCATTCCGTATTTTGCGCATACCTCCGCCAGATTCCGGTTGATGGCACCCGCTTTCTCTGTGCCGCCCGTCATACTCGACACCCAGAATGGGGATCGCAGGGCCCGCCCGGCAAGCGTCAGATGGAAATTCGGGTGGTTCGGTGGATGTGCTGAGAACAAGGGTTCGTAATAAAACCGGTCATCGAGCAGGTGCCGGTTGATCTGGGAATCGAAAGCCAGGTTTATATGATCTTTTTTTCGGTCGTTCAAATTTCAATTTTTTGCATCAACGTGCTAACAAAGATAATGGATGGGTGGTATTATTTTAATCCTGAATGGAGCAATTTATTTGTGAACCAGGATATATGCCAGATCTTTGAGGTCAGTCATCTCCCCGGCATTGTCATATCTTTAATTTGCAACTTAAGGAGTATGAACATGGTGTATTTCTGGAGTTAAAATTAAGGAGATTTGTTCGGATTTCTCCATGTAAGAGTTACATGCAGCTTTTGGAAGCCATTGGGGAAAAATGCACAATATCTCAAATGAGGAAGATTGATCCTGTGGACAATGCAGTCATAGTAGTTCTTTGATGCGAAATTTCAACTGTTTATCAATCGCTTACGCAGGTCGGGTGAAAAATAATTACCAAAAATGTTTGATAAATCAGGAATAAAAAAATACCTTTGCACGGCTAAAACGCACCTAAAGTGAAATTTAGTGATATGCAGGTTGATGAAACCCTTTGTAGATGGACATCGCAACCGCATCGAAACGAACAATAAAATTGTGGTAAACAGACAGCAATGAGCAAATTTAGTTACAAAACAGAATATCCCACCAATGAAACCGTCCAGCGGGAATGGTACGTAGTGGACGCAGAAGGCGAAAAGGTCGGACGTTTAGCGTCAAAGATCGCTGCAGTTCTTCGAGGCAAACACAAACCTTCGTATTCGTTCCATGTAGATGCCGGCGACCATGTGATCGTCCTCAACGCGGACAAGGTACGGTTCACTGGCCAAAAACTGGCGCAAAAAACTTACCTCACCTATTCAGGATATACGGGTGGGCAGAAATCACGCACCGCAGAAGAAATGTTGACCAAATTTCCGGAGCGTGTACTGGAGAACGCCGTTCGGGGCATGTTGCCCAAAACCAAACTGGGACGGCAAATGTTCAGAAAATTATTCGTATACACCGGATCATCGCATCCACATCAGGCCCAGCAGCCTAAAGAATTTAAATTTTAATCCATGGAAGTAATCAATGCCGTCGGAAGACGGAAAGCATCGGTAGCCAGGGTATTCCTGAAAAAAGGAAGCGGCGATCTGAAAGTAAACGGCAAATCACTGGATATTTATTTTCCACAAAAACACATCCAGAACAAAGTCCGCGAACCGCTGAATGTAGTGGAAATGGCCGGCGAAATCGATTTCAAAATCAATGTCCAGGGGGGCGGTTTCAAAGGCCAGGCCGAAGCCATCCGACTGGGTATTTCCCGGGCACTCGTCAAGCTCAATGAAGATTTCAAAAAACCATTGAAGGACAAACAGTACCTGACACGCGATTCCCGTGTGGTAGAACGGAAGAAATTTGGTAAACCCAAAGCACGTAAGAGCTTCCAGTTCAGCAAGCGTTAATCTACTTTTGAGAATTTTGATTAGAGAAAACAGCTATTTGATATGACAAGTGCACCAAAATATAAAGAACTATTAGACGCCGGCGTTCATTTCGGCCACCTGAAGCGCAAGTGGAATCCCAAAATGAAGCCCTATATCTTTGCCGAGCACAAAGGCATTCACATCATCGATCTTCACCGCACTTCCGAAGCACTCGAAGAAGCCGGGGAAGCGATGAAGAATCTGGCCCGTGCAGGAAAAAAAATCCTTTTTGTAGCGACCAAGCGACAGGCCAGAGGCATCGTAGCTGATGCAGCGTTGAAAGTCGATATGCCTTTTGTAACCGACCGCTGGCTGGGGGGGATGATGACCAACTTTGCCACTGTACGCCGGTCCGTGAAGAAAATGAACAATATCGACCGAATGCTGGGCGATGGCACCCTGTCCAATGTGACCAAAAAAGAGCGCCTCACCCTGACCCGGGAACGAGATAAGATCGAACGGGTTTTGGGAGGTATCGCCAAACTGAGTCGGCTGCCTCACGCGATTTTTATCGTGGACATCGATCACGAACACATCGCTTTGGCCGAAGCGAAAAAACTCGGCTTGCGTACATTCGGAGTGGTGGACACCAATTCCAATCCCAAGCTAGTCGATTACCCCATTCCTGCCAATGATGATGCGACCAAGTCGATCCAGATTATCACCGAATACCTGGTCTCCTGCATCGAGGAAGGCTTGAAAGAACGGCAAGAGGGTAAAGGGAAAGAAGACCGGAAGGAGGATTAATTATTTATTTCAAATTTAATATCAATACAATGAGTAATATAACTGCTGCAGATGTAAAGCGACTTCGGGACCAGACGGGTGCCGGTATGATGGATGTCAAAAAAGCGCTGGTGGAAGCAGAAGGAGATGCTGAGAAAGCGATCGATATCCTACGCAAAAAAGGGCAGAAACTGTCCGTCAAAAGAGCAGGCCGGGAAGCGAAGGAAGGCGTAGTGATCGCGAAAGTTTCTGACGATAAAAAACGCGGGATCGTGATCCGGTTGAGTTGTGAAACCGATTTCGTGGCCAAGAATGAGGATTTTATTGCTTTTGCAGACGGGATCGCTGCGGTAGCGCTGGAAAATATGCCGACCAGTAAAGAAGAACTGGGTGCCTTGGAACTCAATGGCAAAGCCATCCAGGATGAAGTGGTCAATCAGGTCGGGGTGATTGGTGAAAAAATCGAGCTGGCTGATTACGAATCACTGACTGCGGAGACCGTGGTTCCTTATATCCATATGGGATATCGGGCGGGTGTTATCGTTGGGCTCAATCAAAGTGGCGCCGATGTAGAAGAAGCTGGGAAAAACGTAGCTATGCAAATTGCTGCGATGAAACCCATTGCACTGGATAAGGATTCCGTGGATGAGAGTGTGATAGAGAAAGAAATCGAGATCGGTAAGGAGCAAGCTCGTCAGGAAGGTAAGCCAGAGCAGATATTGGAAAAAATCGCACGAGGAAAACTCAATAAGTTTTTCCAGGAAAACACGCTCTTGGAGCAATCCTACGTGAAGGACGGTAAGGTTTCTGTAGCAGAATACCTACAGAGTATTGACAAGGATTTGACCGTAACGGCATTTGAGCATTTGATGCTTGGATAAAAAATGAATATCTTGAGCGACTGAATTTTCAGTCGCTTTTTTTTTGCCGGTCTTTTGCCGGACGGCATCAGGAATCACAACGAATAGTTGACCATAAATTATCATAAAAAATGGCTGGGACATATCAAAGGGTTTTATTGAAATTGAGCGGTGAGGCTTTGATGGGAAGTAAAAGTTTCGGAATTGACAATGAAATGTTACAGCATTATGGGGAAGAGATCAAATCGATCCAGCGAATGGGTGTGGAAGTAGCCATTGTAATCGGTGGAGGGAATATTTACCGTGGGGTCAATAATGAAGATAGCGTGATCGAACGGGTGCAAGGCGATTATATGGGCATGCTCGCTACGGTCATCAACGGTATGGCGTTGCAATCTTCCCTTGAAAGTCTTGGTGTTTATACCCGGTTGATATCCGCTATCGAAATGAAAGAAATCGCAGAGCCCTACATTCGGCGAAGGGCTATTCGTCATTTGGAAAAAGGCCGCGTTGTGATTTTCTCTGCAGGAACCGGTAATCCTTACTTTACCACTGATTCAGCCGCTGCACTCCGGGCGATCGAAATCAATGCGGATGTCATCCTCAAGGGGACTAAAGTGGATGGAATATACACGGCTGATCCGGCTATTGATCCCACTGCGGAGATGTACGACCATATCACCTTTGATGAGGTCATCGACAAGAGCCTGGGTGTCATGGACAAAACCGCCTTCACCCTTTGCCAGGAGAATAATTTGCCCATCATCGTCTTCAATATCTATCAGCGGGGTAACCTTCAAAAACTTCTGCAAGGTGA
>CBFGVZ010000205.1:0-6212 GCA_965652315.1 uncultured Saprospiraceae bacterium
CTGGCAGTAGATCAAGGGGAATTGCCTGAGTGTCATAATAAAATATTAACTTATAATCCGCGTTCGGGGCAAGAGGCTTGCTCAATTATCGATGTTACGGAATATGCCAGGTCCAGGGAGGGTTATCAAGACCCCACATAAAATTAAAGGCATTTATGAGGTATGTTTGTTCCCTTGAACTTGATGCCCCGCCTTAGAAATTCCAGACCATAGCAACTACATAACCCTTAATAATACTGCATCATATGCATTTCTTAGGAATATGAGTTATTGGAGATACCCCATTGGCAATGTTTTAATCGGGCATGAAGCACCGCAGACCTGGAAAGTAACTGAAAAATTCATTCCTGGCGAAAAAAGTCCTTTTTATATTGAGGCTGAACACAACCATAACAACACTGTCAAATTGACATGTCAATCTTCCCAATAAAGGTTTTTACGTCATTTTTTCAGCAAAATAACTGTCAAAATGGCAATATTTACCGATGGAACACGGTTTGCATTCTATAGAGTGATGGATTGAATATCAATATTTGTTAACCAAAAAAGATGTATTATGAGATCTGTAGCAAAATTATCAAATGGAAACGTGCGGCCCAGGTTTTCCAATTGGGTTGAAAGTTTGCTCAGCCCTGAATTCAACACTTTCTGGGACGATGTCCCGTCCCGATTGAAAGTACCGGCCACCAACATTCGGGAAAAGGATGATGAATTTGTGATAGAAGTTGCATCCCCCGGTATGAAAAAATCCGATTTTGAAGTCAACGTGGACAATGGCGTACTTTCTATCGGTTACGAAGTAGAGGAAAAATATGAAAAAGAAGAAGAACGGTACACGCATCGTGAGTTTGGATACAACTCTTTCAAGCGAAGTTTTACCCTGCCAGATTCGGTAGATGGGGATAAAGTATCTGCAAAGTACCACGACGGAATTCTTTTTGTCTCTTTACCTAAAAAAGAGGAAGCCCGGAAAAAGCCTGCCCGTTTGATTGATGTAAAGTAACCGGCGCGAGACGTCTGTAAAAAATGAAAAAAACAGGAATGGTCCTTATGTGGGCCATTCCTGTTTTTTATTGTTGTATATACGCTGATACCCGGTCACTCAATTCCTCCCATATTCCACTCCCCTCCAGAGGGTCACCGCTTACCAGCACCTGTCCTTCCCTCACGAGGATCTCAGGTATATTCAGCAAATAATGAAAATGCTTCAACTGCCAGGATGATGCATTCCGAACCTCCCAAATGACATGTGCCAGCCCGCCTACCATCATTGATAGAATTTGACTGGTCAGGCTAATCAATTGACCTTCCTCATGCGACGCTTCGACCCTGCCCATAGGCAGATAAATCGAAAATGCAGGTTTGATTTCATCCCGTTCCTTTTCGAAATATTTAAACACCCCCCGACACAAAGCCACATTCCAAATAAAATCCTCCCCCGGGATCAGGGCAATTCGATCAGGTTGGTCGGCCTCACCCACCAGGTTTTTTCTTATAAGATCCAGGACATCCTTTTTTCCTGCATTGATTACGAAAATCAATTCTTTCTTCACCTCAGAAGATTCCGCCTCCAGTCTGGCTGAACGATGCACACTCAACCAGTCATCGACATTTCTTTTATGTGGGGGAAGAATCTTCATAAAATCCACCTGGTAATCGTCCAGTTCTACTTCTGAAATAAATCCCGTTCTGTATCCGGATTCCACGATCAGGGAATGCGATATGCCGAAATTCTGATGTTCGAAGCGCTGGCTTTCTGGTGACTCGTAGGTGGAATATGGTAGTACTTGTAAACCCTCAATGGGGGCGTAAGTAAATTCTTCCGGGTTTTTCCCTTTTTGTTCTGTCCTGAAAAGGGATTTCCAGGTATTCAGATCTTTGGTATCATTCATTGTACACAGGTTTGAATTCCATCCCCTGATTTCGACTCTTGAATCTCAATAAAGGAATCCGATAATTTACCAATTTCCGTAAAAACAAGACGTCGAAATTGGTGTTTTATCGGATGAGAACGCTTTCTTAGCATGAAAGATATACAATCGTGATCAATAATACCATTTATCTGGACCATAATGCTACCACACCGGTTGATCCCATGGTTCTGGAAGCCATGCTTCCGTATTTTACCCATGCCCCCGGGAATGCCAACAGCCGGAGCCACGCCTTTGGCTGGGAAGCGACCGCCGCTGTTGAACGGGCTTCAACCCAACTGGCCGCTTTACTGGAAGTAGAAGAAAATACGCTCATATATACGAGCGGAGCAACGGAATCGCTCAATCTGGCACTGAAAGGACTGGCCGAAACCTGGCAGGGGAAAGCACATCATTTTATCACCTGTACGACTGAACATCCGGCCGTTCTGGACACGCTCGATTATCTGGAAAAGCAACATAGGCGGGTGACCCGGTTACCGGTCAACCAGAAAGGCCACATCGACCTGAATCAACTGGAAAATGCGATCACGTCAGACACCCTGGCGGTAGTTCTGATGTGGGCTAACAACGAAACCGGAGTCATCCATCCAGTCGATGAAATCGGTGAGATATGCCGGCAAAAAAAAGTATTTTTTGTTTGCGACGCAACGCAGGCGGTAGGGAAAATCCCGGTCCATCCGGCGGCCCATCACATCGACCTGATGGCTTTCAGCGGTCATAAATTTTACGGCCCGAAAGGGGTGGGGGGATTATACGTTAGCAATCAAAAACCTCTGACCCGGATCAAAACCAGGATTCATGGTGGAGGACATCAATTGGGCTTGCGCAGTGGCACGCTCAATGTACCCGGCATCGTAGGAATGGGAAAAGCAGCAGAACTTTCAAGGGCGAACATGACGGTGGAAAGTAAGCGGCTGACTGAATTGCGGGATGAACTGGAGCAGTATTTTTTAGAAAACATAGAAGATACTACGGTCAATGGAGATACAAAACACCGTCTGCCTCACGTTTCCAATTTGTGTTTTAAATTGGTGGATGGAGAACAATTGATGGTACTCGTAAACGATGTGGTAGCAGTTTCATCTGGATCAGCCTGTACCTCAGCCGATCCCGATCCATCCCATGTCCTTCTGGCGATGGGTCTGTCCGATTCTGACGCCAAGTCCTCGATCCGATTCAGTCTTGGACGGGGTACAACAAAAGAAATGATCAAGCGGGTCATTGAGGTTTTTGAAGTCAAAATTGACCAGCTGCGTAGGGAAAACCCAGTTTGGGGCATGTACAAATCGGGGATAGATCTGGGGATATAACAATGCATTGAGCTTTCCTGGCTCTGGCCAATCAATAAGTTTTTACCTAAAAATGAACAGAGTTTAAAGAATTTCTGTTGAATCATGTTGAGATGATACTGGATCGGGTCTGGCAATGATTAAATGAAAATGATTAATTTTGACTTTGACAAATAAAAAACGAAACCATGTTATTTGTAGGGGATAGTGCCAAAAACAAGATCGAAGAAATTCGGCAAAACGGGGAAATTGGGGAGAACCACTTCGTACGGGTCAGTGTTGCAAGCGGGGGTTGCTCAGGATTAACATATCAGATGAAGTTTGACACGGAGAACAAACCCGACGACCAGGTATTCGATGACAACGGGGTACGAATCGTCACCGATCTCAGGAGTTTTCTATATTTGTGCAATACCAGGCTGGAATTTTCGGGAGGATTGACCGGTAAGGGATTTTATTTTGACAATCCGAATGCAGCGCGTTCCTGCGCCTGCGGAGAAAGTTTTTCACTATAAATGATTATATTGGAACTTTATACTTCATCAACCAATATTCGAAAAGCATGAAAGGATCCGGTTTCAATCGACTTTTACCCCTGATATCTATTTTGGCCTTGTTCACCATATTCGCCTGTACGCGAAATCCAGTCACTGGCAAAAAACAACTTAGTTTTATGAGTACGGACCAGGAAAGGGCTATGGGTGCCCAAAATGATCCGGCGGTAGTGGCCCAGTTTGGCCGCTATGAAGACAAGACTCTGCAGGATTTCATCACCCGGGAGGGCGAAAAAATGGTCAAAGTTTCGCACAGACCGGATTTGCCTTTTGAATTTAAAATATTGAATTCCCCTGTGGTCAATGCTTTTGCGCTACCTGGTGGCTACGTGTACTTCACCAGGGGAATTCTCGCTCATTTTTCCAATGAAGCCGAATTTGCCGGTGTCCTTGGTCATGAGATCGGTCACGTGACAGCCCGCCATGGAGCAGAACAATACACGAATCAGATCCTTTCCCAGGTCGGCTTGATGGTAGGACTGGTCCTCTCCCCCACCGTTCGTCAGTTTGCCAACGAGCTATCTCAGGGCGTCCAGTTGATGTTACTGAGTAACAGTCGTGCTCACGAAAGCCAGTCGGATGAGCTCGGCGTGGAATACTCCACAAAGATCGGTTACGATGCCAACTACATGGCCAATTTTTTCCGGACTATCGGGCGAATCAGTGAACAAAGCGGTGGTAATGAGATTCCGACTTTTTTATCCACCCACCCCAATCCAGCCGACCGATTCACCCGGGTGCATGAACTGGCCACCGAATGGCAGAACAAACTCCAGTTGCCGGAATACAAAGTGAACCGCAATTCCTACCTGAAAATGATCGATGGCATTATTTACGGTGAAGATCCGCGGGAAGGCTATACGGACAATGGTGTATTCTATCACCCCCAACTCCGTTTTCAATTCCCATACCCCAATGGTTGGCAACTTGTCAACACTCCGCAGCAGGTACAAATGGCACCCCAAAATCAAAATGCACTTATGTTGCTCAGCCTGGCACAGGGCAATTCGCTCGATGAAGCAGCTCAGACTTTTGTACAGAATTACAGCCTCAATGTCGTAGAGTCCAATAATAAATCAGTCAGTGGATACAACTCACTCCAACTGGTAGCTGATCAGGTCAACGAACAGGATCCCAACCAAAATGTACGGCTGCTCACCTACTTCTATCATGATCGCACGAACAAGCTGATCTACCAGATGCTGGGGGTGGCCCCGCAACAGGAATTCAGCAAGTTTGCCAATTATTTCCTCTTTACCATGGACAATTTCAAGACACTCACCGATCCGGCCCGGATCAACGTGAAACCCGAACAGATCAAAGTGGTCTCCGTCCCATCGTCCATGACGCTTCAACAAGCACTTCAAAGGAATAACATGCCATCCAACCGCTTCAATGAGCTCGCCATACTCAACAGTATGGAACTCAATCAGCCGCTGCAGGCAAACGACCTGATCAAGATCGTGGTTCGATCGAACTCCGTGAACCCGTGAATCGATTTACGATTTACGATTTACGATTTACGATTGGGGTGTGGATACGTATTAACCACAAAGAACACGAAGTCAGCACAAAGTACACCATGCGGTGGCTTTACTTCCTATTCCCTAGTTGTCAGAAATGGAATGTCAGGTGATGAATAGAAGGGTGGACGTCCGTCCGGAACAATCCGTGTCATTTCAAATTCATAGCTCGCAACTTCCTTCGCAACCGGAAAGCTATAATTGTTGGAATAAGCGCAATCACCAGGCCAGCCAACAGACCTTTTAAGACAAATCTGAGGGTTTGTTTGGTTTCAATATCGTGTCGGTGATTCCAGATTTCAACAATTTTACCGTCCTCAATGCGAAAAACATTGATGATGGCCAGGTTATCCATCTGCAAAAATCTACCGATTAATGTTTTGGGTTCCAGGGAACTGTGCCATCTGGTGGCCACGAGATCTCCCTCAGCAATCTGATAATCAATTTCGCCCCTCAATTCTCCGTTTCTCCAGAAGAAATCTGCGATATATTTTTGTTCAATTGCCGGTTCAACCTTATTCTTCCTGTCAAAGATGTCGTGAACCACGTATTCATCCGCCACATAATCACCATACTTTTCTGTATTGTTGTTGAACCAAAGATCGTGATAAAATTTACGGGCGATTTCTTTGTTGATCTCTGTTTGAAGCCCTGAAAATAAGCTGTCCTGAACGGCGTAAACAGTAGGATGAAATATCAGAACAATGACAAATAGCACGATGATTTTCATAATATTTAGTTTTAGATGAAAATGCATTACATTGGCTCACAAAATAAATCTTGTGCTTACGAGTGCAGGATGTCAAAAAAATTCGGTTATACTCTGGTGTCCAATTTATGTAAAATTTTTGTTTTCAACCTGTAGAGTAGAATGAGGTGAAAGAACAAATCCACTTCACCTCACCCCCTCAT
>CBFGVZ010000206.1:0-6202 GCA_965652315.1 uncultured Saprospiraceae bacterium
GATTAGGGATGAAAAAGAAATCATTGTGACCATCGGCATTGGGATGCATTGAAGGTTTATCAGCCATCATATCAATTGATAAAAATCTATACTTTCCGGATTGACACATTGACCGGCCCTACTGGTAAGTTTACAGCAGTGATGTGTATAAAGTACAAATGGTTATTTCATCGGGGCGATTACTCTTTCATCAACGCAATCAAAAACCTTTCGATCCGCTGACGCATCCGGGTAGAGGAACAATTGTAATTATCCAACATGATGCAAAATGCCAGGGTACGCCCCTTTTCAGTGCTCATGTATCCCGCATAACTTCTTTGTCGTCCAATGTAACCACTTTTGGCGTGAATCCTTCCGGTTCCGTGGTATCCGCGCAACATATATTGGAGCGTCCCGTCTTTCCCCATCTCAGGTAAGGTAGCGAATAAGGATTTAAACCAATCCGGATTTTCGAAAACAGCTTGCAGGGCGCGTACAAAACTGGCCGCTGAAGCGGTGTTTCGGGGACTTAAGCCACTCCCATCCCGATAAAAAATCTGATCGTTATCCAAGCCATTCCCGGACCAAAATTCTTCCAGGCGATCCAGGCCACATGCATACTGTGAAGTTATAATGTCTTCATCACAGAGCAACTTCAGGAGCGCTTCAGCATACAAGTTTACGGATCGGTGGTTCGTTACACGTGCGATCTCGAGCAACGGCGGAGATGATAAGATAAATAGGATTTGAACAGAATTGACCGGTTCGCGGGTGACCTCAATCCCTCCAGATACTGCCACGCCCGATTCCTCAAGTAATATTTTGAGTCTTTCTCCGAAAAATTGCGGCGGGTTGGTCAGACTTCCACGGATCGAAAAACTACCAGTACCAGGAGGAATGGTACCCCGGACTGTCGCATAGGTGGAATAGGGTGCTGCGTAAATATACGCCTGATCTCCGCTTCCGACTGGACCAGTTTGCACCTCATTGTGGATCACGAATGGGGTCACATCAGGCAAGGTCCTCAAAATTTTGGTTGGTTGGCCCAGGATTTGGTTTTGTTGGAAAAACAACCGGTATTCATTGTCGTGAATATTGAGCCCCCAATGGCCCGCACCGTAATAATTACCGAGATCTGCCCAGGGCCAGCCACCTGGCACGTGTTGTCCGGGAGATATACTGACATCAATAACCACATCACCACTAATCTGCTGAATACCCAAACCCTGTAGATACACCAGAAGCGTATCGGCAATTTTATCCAAATTCCATCCCTCCTCAAAATAGCCAGACCCCAGTGTAGGATCACCCGAACCTATGATAATCAGATTTCCATTCAATCGACCATCGGATATATGTCCGCTGTAGCCTACGATGGTTTTGTACCGAAAATCGGGCCCTTTTGTTTGCAGGACCGCTGCAGTGGTCAGAAACTTTTGAATGGAGGCTGTCGGAAGTGCGCGGGAAGCATCAAATTCATAAACTTCCGCTCCCGACTCCAAATCCAAAACCATGATACTGGCTGATCCTCCCTCCATACAATCCTCCGCCAGCAATTCAACGCCAGGATTATTCTGACTCCAAAGCCAGGAGAATGTCGTACATAAAATGGAGCAAATGAGGATGGGTACCTTATTCATAAGACCACCCAATATACAAAAGACTTACGAGAGTGGGTTAGGGTATGTGTTTAAGTTTGCTTAGGCGAGACCTGGACTCAAGGCGAGACTGAGAGGTACGATAGCACCGAACCTAGCGAGACCTGGTCCCCACTCACTACCAAACGAACCTTCATCTTAAATGACTGGCAGAATGACCAGGTAACTACCAACTATTATAATAAGGAACGCCCCCACCAAACGGCCGTTAGACCTCAAACGTCCGGGCGCCCCTGCGACCCGGACCCAAACGCGAATAAAGCGTAGCGGAATTCGCCCAAACGAACAGACCGTATTGCGGACTATTCCTAATACGCCAGATTGAACAAAGCATCGCCCACATTGACTACAGGGATGTTGTTGTGTGCGATTAGATAACCCTTTTTATGAGCGGTGACGGTGGTTTTCTCAGTCCCGTTGGGGTTGAAAATATGGCCCAGCACATCACCTTTCTTGACAGTCCTTCCGGAACTTTCCCTCCAGATAAAAATACCGGACTGATGCGCCCTGATCCAGGTAGATCGCTTGAACTCCCGGTATCGCGGACCAAAAGAAAACTCAGCGGGAATCATAAATTTCGCCTGGAGAATTTGTTTGATTCCATCAAGTCCGATCTCGATGCTGTGGCCATCCAGCCGAAGGGACTCTCCTCCTTCATAGACGATTACTGGGATCTTTCTGGAGCGAGCTTCCGCCCGGAACGTTTTGGGAATAACTGCTTTCTCAAGAAGAATCGGTGGGTTAAAAATTTCAGCGAGTTGTTTCGACTCGGCTGAATTTCGCGTATAACGAACCTGCGGAAAATTAAAGCGACTGTCCCCGCCAGTGTGAAAATCGATTCCAAAATCCACCAATGGAATAATTTTCCGGGTCATCATATGAGCCACACGAGAGGCCAGGGATCCTCCCGCACTTCCCGGAAAACTTCGGTTTACATCTTTTCCATCGGGGACATATCTGGAAAAATTCATAAAACCATAGATATTGAGGACCGGTATCGCGATCACATTCCCGGCTATCAATTCATCGAACAATCCGGAAAATATGGCCTGTCGTACGATTTCAATGCCATTGATCTCATCACCATGCATCCCTGCGAGTACCAGCATAGTAGGACCGGGTGTGCGGGACCGAAAAACGTGTGATTTGACGTAAACTCCTGTTCCCGTAGGCAAAGCACCGACATATAAGTTGATTTCTTTGTTTTCTCCTGGTTGGATCTTATACTGACCGATCTGCATATAACTTGTTTTTCAGAATCCGGCAGCCTTTCTCTACATAATCCACAATTCTCGAGGCTACATTAACTCCTGTCGTGCCTTCTATCCCTTCCAGCCCCGGGGACGCATTGACCTCCAATACATAAGATTTTCCATTCCCCCGCAATATATCCACTCCTGCTATTCCCAGACCCAAAATTTCCGTGGCACGGAGCGCCAAACTCTGCTCTTGCGGGGTCAACCGGATCATTCGGGCGGTTCCTCCCCGATGCAGGTTTGATCTAAACTCCCCATCCGAAGCCTGTCTTTGCATGGAAGCCACAATTCGACCATCGACCACAAAAGCCCGGATGTCCGTGCCAGCGGATTCCCGTATAAATTGCTGCAACATAGCTTTCTGCTTCAGGTGATACATGGTTTCGAGGATAGTTTCCGTACTTTTGTAACTGTTAGCAATCATCACACCCAGGCCATGAGTACTATCCAGTAATTTGATCACTACCGGTAATTTCATGTTTGTCCTGAAAAAATTTTCGTTGAATTGCAGGTAGTTCATGATCATTGTATCAGGAATAGATACGTGATTGGAAGCCAGATATTGAAGACAACTCAATTTATCGCGGGACCGCATCAGTGCTTCCGAGGACGTAGATGAAAAAACACCCATCATCTCAAACTGACGAATTACCGAAGTCCCCAAAGTGGTCACAGAACTCCCGATTCGTGGGATGATGGCATCAAAAGGCCCGATGGGCAAACCGTTGGACATGATCTGTAAATCACCTTCCCGGATCAAAAGATCTATAGATAAATGGTCAATGATCTCCACTTCGTGTCCTTTTCTCAGACACGCCCGCACCAAACTTTGTGTGGAGTACAATGCACTACTTCTGGAAAGAATCGCTATTTTCATTCGATGAAATTATTCAAACGATCAGAAAATTATAAATAAATTTTTGGAAATAAGATTAAACGATAAAAGAATCATTCAAGGGTGGGCTTTTTTTGACTGGGCCAACTCAGCATTTGCCCTGGTCATTACCGTAGCCGTATTCCCTGCTTATTACATTAATCAGTCTCCGGAGACGATATCCATACTGGGAATGGATATCACCAATAGTGCCCTTTTTTCATATACAATTTCGCTGGCTTATCTCCTGATAGTCATAGCGCTTCCATTTTTATCAGGCATAGCCGATTACAGTGGAAGACGCAGAGCATTCCTCCGTTTTTTCACCTGGATGGGGGCCATCGCCTGTATGGTGCTGTTCCTTTTTACCGGGGCGGCTACCCTATGGCTAGGACTGATCGCCTTCATGGTGGCCCAGATCGGATTTGATGGCGGAAAAGTGTTCTACAATTCCTACCTGCCCCTCATCAGTAGTAGAGATCAATATGATAAAGTGAGTGCGATGGGTTTTGCCTACGGGTATGTAGGAAGCGTCATTTTACTGATTGTCAATTTACTGATGATTCAGTTTCCGGCATATTTTGGTCTGCCGGAAGGTGATCTCCCGGTCCGGATTACGTTTGTGATGGTCGGATTATGGTGGATCGGGTTTGCGTGGATTTCTTTTAAGAGATTACCAGCGGACCACATCACACCAGGTTCATTGGAAACAGGACTTCGAAATGGAATCGACCGATTCATATCAGCATGGAAGGAACTGAGGCCGCAAAAAAACACCATGCGATTCCTGTCTGCGTTCTTTTTTTACAGCGCCGGCGTACAGACCATTCTTTACCTCGCAGCCACCTTCGCAGAAAAAGAGTTGGATTTTTCCACATCCGGCCTCATTCTCCTGATACTGATCCTACAGATTGTAGCGATCGGCGGAGCATGGTTATTCGCATGGATTTCGCGTTTACGTGGCAATAAATTATCTCTGATCGTTATGCTGGTCATTTGGATGATCATCTGTATACTGGCTTTTTGGACACGGAGTACCAGCCAGTTTTACCTGATCGCCGTGCTGGTCGGCCTGGTCATGGGAGGCATCCAGGCGACGAGTCGGGCGGCATACTCCAGGTTACTGCATAGTGGGGATGATTCCCGGCTAAATTCATATTATAGTTTTTATGAAGTACTCGAAAAGGCAGCGATCGTATTCGGAACTTTCTCCTTTGGACTGATCGATCAATTGACAGGAAGTATGCGCAATAGCATCCTCGTATTGGCCTTATACTTCCTGGCGGGTCTGATTTTTCTGTGGAATGTCCGGTTTGACATGCCCGAATCAGGCCCGGAACCCACATATGAAACATAAATTATGAAAACGCGCTGTGTTGCATTTAAAATCTTTTGTCAGATGTGGTGGGTCCTCATTCTGGCACTTCCGCCCAATCCAATTAACGGGCAAACGGATTTTCCCACCACCTTCTACCAGATAGGAGCACAAAGATCCCTACTCCCTCTGAAGAACGACCTGGATTTTGATCAGTCTGGTGGACACCTCCAGGGGATTCAAATCTATCGTTCCGATAGCCAGGAATATGTTCTGCTGTCAGGTAGTAGCTCGCAGGTGGCTTTCATGGCCATTGCAAAATGCGGGTCAATCATCGAGGTTTCACGCATCGACACGTTGTACGTAGCACCCTATCGTCACGCCGGTGGATTCCAGATCATGGATCATTATCTGGCAGTGGGCATCGAAGACAACCACAAGAGGACTTCCTCCAGAGTAGTTGTTTATGATCTCGAGCCACTCCGGAAAAGCGGTTTAAAACCCATCCATATTATAAAGAGAGATGGAGAATACGAACGGGTAACAGCGGGAGCAGTAGGTATCGCAAGGGTGGACGATCTGATTTATTTGGTTGTAGCAAACTGGGATTCGAGGTACCTCGACTGGTATCGATGCTCCGTTAAGGGATTTGAGAAGGGGAATGAGGATTTCAGAAAAATCGGGAGTCTGAAAATGGTGAATCTAAACCGAGCAAAATGGTCCGACTCTGTATGGCGCTCCTACCAAAATATCAACCTCGTTTCAGAGCCAGGTGGATCCCTTTATATGGTAGGATTCGGTACATCGTCTGATGGCCAGAACGTAGCAGATCTATACCATGTACGGATACAAGAAGAATCGGTCAAAACCGAATCGGATAGCCCGGGCCACAGCAATGTGCCCATTGAAGTGGTCAAAATCGATTCCAGGCCCCTGGAACCGGATGGTCGGACGAGTTTTCGCCATGGGGCGGGACTGCACCAAAGGCCTGATGGCACCCTGGTGTTTTTGTCCTGTTCCCAACATTTGACCCCACAATCCGTTATCGGTATATATAAACAATGATTTTTCTGATGAGTAAAATCACCGTCAATGAACAGGCCGGCCGGTTCGATTGGGA
>CBFGVZ010000207.1:0-6082 GCA_965652315.1 uncultured Saprospiraceae bacterium
ATAAGCCAGGAGTTCGGACATTGTATCCAAAAAGAAAAGAGCAACCGGGTGGCTCGAATTTCTCAGGCCAGCACCTCCAGATATTCATCCACATACCGGTCGATATCCTTACGACGGTACTGCATCACCCACCGGGGATGTGGTACGGGAATGATCCTGTTAAACCAGCCTTCCCGCTCGTTGAGTTCTGAAAAATAGCGGTAATTCTGCCCCATCCCAATGCATATCGCCCGGTCCCGGTGACACCCAAAACGCATTTGTTCCTGTACGCATTCGATCACAAACGGTTCGACCGCCTGAAGCGTCTGACGATCGTCGTAGTAATTGTAATTCTTGCCATTTTTCAGCAAACCTACCGGTGATAATGCCGTGATATAATGGTTCTTATAAAATTCTTCTACGGTTCCATACGCTTCGATCATCCTGTACATAAAATGCGACGACAATTCGTGTTTTTTGGGAAAGGGATTGGGTATGTGGCAGCGCTCTTCCAGATACACCGGATCGGTAAATCCTACTCCTGTGAGACCTGCGCCAAACCGCCCGGGATTGATACCAAACAAAAACAACCGGGAACGATGATCCGAAAAATAAGTTGTATAAAAAGCCTGAAGACAATTCAGGGTGTCGGACTGATCCAGATTATTGATCCATTTGACCCCGTCGGGAAGCGAAGCTGGCGGCCGTATTCGGCCATGAAAACCGATAACCTGCTGTGCGAATGTAAGTTCAGGTTGTGGAGGGTTCATAATACGTATTCCTGTCGTTCCACCAGCGCAAAATAACCATTATCCAACGGAAGGTAGCCCTGATCGTAACAAAAATAATAAACTTTCCCCGCTTTGGTCTTGTACACATTGGTGTGGTAGTTAAAATCAAATTTTTGCTTCAGCAGCTCATTTTTGTGCACGGTGGCTTTACCTTCCGGATTGAGGTTTTTCAGGATGCGTCGGTTTTTGCTGAGAATCCGATTGACCTTTCGCATCAGGTTGCTCGTATTCCGGTTCAGAGCATTATAATAACTGGATCTGCAATCTGAATCACAGAATTTTTTATCCGCCCTGCCCATCAATGGCTTGTTGCAAAATAAACATGTTTTACCGCCCTCCATCGCCCGGTGGTTCAATTGGTATGGCCACAAGATACGAAAAAATAGGGATTAGGGGTTATTGCGGCAAACACCTGACCCTTCATAAAATAGCTTGACAGGGTTGTCCCGGGAAAGCGCGGTGGCCATAGCAAGAGAATACATCCCCTTTTCCCGGCTGTGCAATACGTATTCTTCACCACACCCGCACTCAACCATAAATCCGAAATTATCAATCAGAAATCCTTCTCACTACCCGCGCCGGATTCCCTACGGCGACCACATCGTCCGGTATATCACGGGCCACAACGCTCCCCGAACCGATGACCGACCGGTGGCCAATGGTTACGCCCGGATTCACGATCGCACCGCCACCAATCCACACGTCATCACCAATGCTAATGGGTTTGGCAAATTCCACACCCGAATTTCGGGCTTCGTGCTCCACCGGATGCGTGGCCGTGTACAATTGCACCGCGGGGGCCATAAAAACCCGGCTCCCGATGTGAATGGGCGCACAATCGAGGAAAACACAATTGAAATTGGCATAGGACTGATCCCCCCAATAGATATTGAATCCATAATCACAATAAAAAGGGGGCTCAATGAACAGATTTTTCCCTGCTGCACCAAAAAATGATTCGTAAGCCTTCCGTTTCTGGTCCAGGTCATCATAGGGAATCCCGGAAAATTCCGCCATCCACCGGCGTGCCAGCCATCGCTTATGGACCAGCTCCGGATCGGCTGGATTGTACAATTGCCCGCTGACCATTTTATCCAATTCTGATTGAGAACCTTCCTCTGCAGCCATCGCAAAATATTGTTTCGGTCAAAAAAACCAGCCTTTACTCTTTTTGGAGCGGGATCCTCCCAAACCGAGCACACCTAAGATTCCCCGGGCGATCCCCCGTGACACTTCTCGCGTAATCTGCTGTGTGGTCTGTTGCAGTGTTTTTTCAAAAAAGGAGGGTTTTGGTTTTTTGTGTTTGGACGTCGCTTCCTTTTCTACCGCCGCCTCAGCCATTTTATCCGATAAAATATCGTAGGCACTTTCACGGTCGATGTCCTGATCGTACTTCAATACCATACGCGAATTGTCCACAATGGCCTGGACTTCCGATGGCGTCAATACATCCATCCGGCTTTCCGGTGCACGCATCATGGTTCGTACCAGGGGCGATGGTCGTCCATCTTCATTGAGTACCGTGACGAGGGCTTCCCCCGTTCCCAGATTTGTCAACAACTCCGCCACGTCATAAAATTCAGTGACTGGAAAATTCTGCGCGGCCAGCCGAATCGCTTTTCGGTCCTTCGCAGTGAAGGCCCTCAGTGCATGCTGGATTTTCATGCCCAATTGACTCAAAACACTTTCCGGCACATCCACTGGATTTTGGGTGATGAAAAATACCCCGATCCCCTTGGAACGGATCAACTTGACCGTGGTTTCGATCTGATCGAGCAATTCCTTCGAGGCGTTCTCAAAGATCAAATGGGCTTCATCGATGAAAATCATCAGCCTGGGCTTTTCCACATCCCCCAACTCGGGGAAAGAAGCATAGATCTCTGCCAGCATCTGGAGCATGAAAGTGGCAAACAATTGTGGCCGGTCCATCAAATCCATCAGTCGCAGGATAGAGACCACCCCTCGTCCATCCGGATCTTCGCGACAAAGATCCGCTACTTCATACGAAGGTTCGCCAAAAAAGATGTCCGCACCCTGTTGCTCCAGAGAGATTAATTTCCGGATAATAGCCCCCACTGAAGCACTGTGAATCCGCCCATACTCCCTTTCCACTACGTCTTTGCCATCCGTAGTCATCCACGTCAGGGTGGTTTTAAAATCCTCCAGATCGATCAGTGGAAACTGATTGTCATCGCAAAATTTGAAAATGATGGAGACGATGCTGGACTGGGTACTATTCAGATCCAGAATTTTAGAAAACAGGATCGGTCCGAACTCCGTTAATGTGGCACGTAACTTTATGCCTTCCTGGCCGGACAGCGTCATAAATTCCACCGGAAATCCTTTGGGGTAAAAAGGTAACCCGATGGCGGTCTGACGCTCATCGATTTTGGGATGGGGGGAAGCAGGTTTTGCCAGACCGCTCAGGTCTCCCTTGATATCCATAATCAAGCTGGGTACGCCATTGTTCGAAAGGTGTTCTACCAATACCTGGAGCGACTTGGTCTTACCCGTCCCCGTTGCCCCAGAGATCATCCCATGTCGATTGAAGGTACTCAACGGAGCCCGAATAAACAATTCCGGGATCGTAACCCCCTCGATCATGGCTCCGCCCAGAATCAATGAATCGCCCTCCGGCGAATAACCGTTCCGAATCGTCTTTTCAAAAATTTCTTTTCCCATAGTTTATGTGGTATTGCTTCTGAGTTATTTGCTAAGTATCTATTTGTTCCAATGGTCTACCCGGGTCCTGAACCGTTCCGGATCAATAGGCCATTTGTCAATGTCTATCGTCGATTCCAGCTGGTGTTCCAGTTCGTCATCTGGAATCAACCGATCATAAAAATTGATCCCGGTTATATTCTCCAGTTCCGACACGGTGATCGTATAATTCTCCAATGGGCGGTCTGATTTTTCATTGGGAACCAAAAATGCAATGGCTTTCTGATCGGGCAGATCGAGGTCCAGAATGGCTTTAAAAAAAGCTTCCGGTACGGTCACCTGATTGCTTCCGATCCGCTCTCTACTTTGCCCTATCACTGGTCCTGTAACGATAAATAGTCGGTCATTCTCCCGTGCCCAATCGCGTACATTCTCCTCCAATTCCCGCCACACCCCTCCATTGAAATGGTATGCTTGCGGGCTGATATTGCTCATGAGAAAGGTTTCTTCATTCACCTTTCGATTCCAGGCCCGATCTGCAGATGGGACCAGATGGCCTTTGGTATAGCCGCTGCCCTTATAATCATAAAAATCGGCGCTTCCTGTCGGTATTGCGGCATCCTTTTCAAACCAGTCCGTCCGGTCTACAAATTTCCGGTTAAGTTCTTCCCGGGTGAGGATATACGCCACCCAGCTGGCCTGCTCGTGATCTTCATCATAAGCCAGGGTAAACGTGGAATGCTGTACAACCGGGTGTTCGCTTTCCGGCCAGTATAATTCCATCAGTGCCTCCCCTGGATCATCTGTAAAAAACAAACCATCATCGGTCTTCTGAAATTGCACAATGGCCACGATCACCACGATCAGGATCGATGCCATGAGCAAAACGTGTTTTGTCATACTGCCACTACCTTTCCGGTTGCCGATATGCCTGCTTTCAAATGCCACAAACTAACATATTCAATTATAGGCAAATATATCAAAACAAATGCGTAACTTAACGTCCGGCCAAAAAATTCGGCAAAATCGTGATTTGGGGCCAAGTACGAAAATCATTTCACCTTACAGTGATATGTCCAATATTACTGGTAGTATTTTCATGCGTCAGGATGCTTGCCCAGTCCAATCCGTTCATTTCCGCCCGACAGGCCGGGTTGTTGTCCTCAGACCGGTTTTCTCCTGATCAGGATGCCTGGATTCTGCAACCGGATTTATTACCTGATGTGACTGGCATCTATACCTCTGCCAATATTCAATCCCGGTTTTCAGGTTTTGGAGTGTATGCTCTAGGGCTACATCTGGCCGGTTCACTTCCCGGAAATTTCGGGACCGGATTGTCGCTTCGTTCGATGGGAAACCCCGATTATAAAACGACCCATATCACATTGAAAGCAGGTAAAAAACTCGGTCTGAAATGGGGCATTGGGGTCAGTCAGACCATCCAGCGTTCTAAAGTAGGTTCGGAATCCAGACCCTGGAGTGGTAATTCCACCGTTACTGCAGGTTTCAATTCCGATACGTGGGGAATCGCGCTTCGGATGGCCGGCCTAATGGCCTGGAATCAGCCCGAACATCAGGCTTCTTTCACGTCCCAATTAGCTGCCTTTGTAAAATGGCCAACACGGACTCAAATGTTCTTCCTGATCGCATACCAGCAGGAAAAATTTTCTCCCGTGATCGGTCTTCGCCAGACAGTCCTGGATCAGGTCTTTATTTTCGGCGCATTTCAGTTGTCCCCTGTCCGATATGGAATCGGATTTGACTTCCCATTGACAGACCGGATGAGATCTGTTATTAGCACAGAATATCACCCGGTATTGGGGTGGTCACCGGCGTTGGGTATTTCTATGATGTTCATAAATCCGTAAAACAGATTGTCGCGAAGATGGCCGAAAACACGAAGTAACCATCAGTATAATCTTTTGATTGGACATTTTGCCAAACTTCAAAAAACAATTTCCCGGAAGACTTTCGGAAGGAGAACACCATTTAATCAAATTAAGATACGCGCTGTGTAAGTTTGACAAATTTTAAAACGGCCGCTATTCCAATATCCGGAAGGCTGTCCGCCTGTTGGCCTGATGCTCCTCTTCAGTGCAAGTCTCACAGACACAATCCTCTACCGGCTGACTTTCTCCATATCCCCGGGCGGTCAGTCGATCCACCGAAACTCCCGCATGGATGAGATATTCCACTGCAGATTCAGCTCGTTTCTGAGACAGGTCTTCGTTGTATTCATCCGAACCCCTGCAATCCGTGTGAGAGGTCAGCTCAATCAATGCAATGTCCGGATTATCCTGCAACAGCGTGGCCAGACTATCCAGTACCGGCCGCGCATCGGGCCTGATATTCCATCGATCGTAATCATAATAAATATTCTCCAGAACGATCTCTTTATTGCGAACAATAGGATCCATTAGTCGTGTAAATCGATACGTAATTTCATTCCCCACCGTATCGGGTTTACCCATTTTACTCAGCGAAAGATTCTCCCGATAGGTAAAATAATCCGTTTTGGAAAAAGCTGCGTTGAGGGGTGCCCGGTCGTATGCCGGAACGACAACTTCACCGTTGAGATTGGTCACCATGGTAGTATCCACACCACCCTGTATTCTGACCTGGCTGTTGGGAAGTGGAAACCGGAGCATTTC
>CBFGVZ010000208.1:0-6035 GCA_965652315.1 uncultured Saprospiraceae bacterium
ATCTCTCATCACGGACAACACCGACAGGTGTTGAAAGTGAGTAAGCCGGATAATCCGGAAAATTCAGAGAATTTACCGCCCTCCGGGCTGACTAAAATGCAGCTCAACTCAAATAATCACATTTCCAACATCCGTCGCCCTTCCACGGACAGCCGTTCCCTCGACCACGGCGGATCGTAGGTCACGTCGATGTGCACTTCCCGATCAGGAAATTCAATATCGAGGACATTGCGGATGCCGCCAATAATGGAATCGCCTAGTGGGCAAAATCGGGTGGAGAAAGTCATGGTAATGAAGATATTGTCCTCATTATCCAGAGTGATCTCATAGATCAGGCCAAGGTCTACGATGTTGATCAACAACTCGGGATCGATGACATCGTAAAGCGGATCCAGTACCTTTTTCTCTTCCGTGGTGTAGTCGTCCAATTTTTTGATCGTTGTCATCGCATTATATTTTATTCCGGAATCTTCGTCTTATGAAATATGATCAGCCCGACATTGAACGCATAAACCATCGCCAAAGCAGCCCAAAGTACTGTTCCCAGCCGAATAACCACGATATTCGCCAGACTGATCCCGGTCACCAGAACGATGAGGGCCGCCAGATACAACCAAAACTGCCACTGGACCAGCCACTCCAGGTACAGATCTCTGGGCAGCGGTACCTGCACTCGTCCGGTCAGTTCTTTATACCGGTCGTTCCATATGATAAACGGGAGTGTCTTAAAGGTTTTCCCCAGGATTATCCCCGTGATCCAACCCATAAAAAGCAGCGTTCCATACACAATTGTCGCAGTCGATGATTGATAAATATGCACCAGGGGAATGGTTCCTATCGCTGCGATCAATGCCACCAGGGATACAAAAGTATGCCGCATCTGAAAGTCGATCTTTTTCTTTATCCGGTTTTGGAAATTATCGGCCAGGAATGCCAGCCAGCATATCACACCGATAATCATAAGCACCAAATAAATCAAAACCCTGTGCCCATAGCCAAAGAAATATACATCGGAAATAAACATTAGCAGGCTGGCATTCTGGAACACAAATGCAAAAGGAAGAAGTCGGTTCTTCTCAGATCGGCCAACCAAAAACATTGGCACCAACCGACTACTGACCCCGGCAATCAATTGTAAAAACCAACCCGCCAGACCCAAATGACCATGGATTTTCAGGATCTCCATATGATTTTGACTGAAAAAGGGATGTGCGAGGTTGATCGCCAGTAAGAGCCCTACCACGGTGGTAAACACCAGCCAGCAGGCCGAACTGATCATAAATATTTTCTGAATGCTGATCCGGCTTCCGGATTGGCCAGTGAAAACCGTATTGATCAGGTACAGCAGAGCGCTGACCACAATCAGGCTGCCACCGGTGATCATAATCCAGCCAGGACGAAATGCCCACAGGGACCACGCCAATAGAATAACACCACCCATGAGCAGATAATACGACAATATCGCCAGATCGGTGCTCTTCAGATTGTGCTCGGATATCACCGGTAACAATTGATACGAGGCACCGAAGACAATCATGGTACCCCAACCGAGTGCCGCCACATGAACGATACCCAGTAAATGCGGGTTGAAGTAATGGAGTAAAAGACTCTGCGGACTCCATACCAGGAGCAGGCACAATACCAGAAAAGCCATAGTGCCCGTGAAATAGAATGGAAGAATGACACTGGATGAAGGAACCTGTCCTGTGGGATAATTGATCACGACATCGCTTCCTTATAAAACAATAACATTTTGACGTTTCCCTCAGCGATCCGGTGAATATGAACTTCAAATGCACCATCAGCCAATTCTTCCAATAGGTAAACCGGCACGCGTTTGTGATGGACGTACAGCGCATGATCCTCAGGCAACTCCTCCAGTTCTGCCAGAATAGTCTGCATCGGCAAAGGCATTTCGAGGTGGCGTACATCGATCACCTTCGTCTGATCTGCCGAAAACTTTTTACCGACTTCTCCGAAGGCCATTTCATCATCCATGATCACGTTGGATTGAATGGGAGGTGCAGGCCTGGCGGTTGAATTTTTCTTCAGAAAAAAAGTATGAAATTCGTTCTCACTCACCGTTTTCGTAAAGGAATGTTCCGCCTGCTTCTTTTCCAAAAGATGGACCAGGGGGGTCGGCACAAAGGAGTTGACAACGCACAAGATTTTCCCTGGTCCGGTTTTTTTAAATTCAGCCATGATGGCCTGTAGGGGGTCAGTTCCGTGCTCGATGATTGGCCGTACATCAAAAGTATGAATATCGGAGGGTGGAGCCTGGCTAAGCCATGTAGGTTCGGTTTCCCCGGAAATGTCGACATTGTCATCCGTGGCATAGACAAATTGGAAACCAAAGGGTTGTAAAGCACGTACAAAATCAGCAACCTGGCATCCACCCATTTTGGCCGCTTCCCGGACGGTCACCCGGGAGGCCATTACCTTCCGCAAGATTGGGTTTTTTAACCGTTTCAGCGGAGGGGCGATCGAGGCGATCGCTTCAATGCTCGACTTATCGTAAGCAATGATTTCCGATATTCTGGTATGTTGGTTGTATTCCATTGTCATATTCTTAAACCTGTCCGGTTAAATATTTCCTTTTAAATGAAAACTCAATTTACCTACAGAATTCATTCCTGTACTCAGTGAAATTGAGATCACCTTATTTTTCGGCCAGTGGCGCTTCCAGTTCCAGGGCTTTTGAAAAGAGAATGTTATTCTCGATATGAAGATGATATTTCCAGTCGTCTTCAAATTCAACCATTAGATGATACAGGTAAGTCCACGAATTACATGCCTCTTCTGGCAGTGTATATTGATTCGTTAAATTTCGAAAATAATTCAGATCTTCCATGATAAGCAGGTGTTCTTTTTCCAGCATGGAAACTGCGGATTCAATATCTCCGGGTTTTAGTTCCAGCTCACCCGCCGGGCTATCGCCAGTGTACACCGCACGGATCGCCGGAAAAAGCAATGATTCTTCTTTTTCCATGTGGATTTTCAAATCATTGAAAAACAAATTCGCTGCAT
Source organism: uncultured Saprospiraceae bacterium (assembly GCA_965652315.1). Classification (GTDB taxonomy): domain Bacteria; phylum Bacteroidota; class Bacteroidia; order Chitinophagales; family Saprospiraceae; genus Membranihabitans. The sequence continues at coordinate 3,028 of CBFGVZ010000208.1, forward strand.
AGGTCAGTTTTTTCAATTCAGGATGCTGATCCCCATGTCGTTCATTAACTTTCTTGATCAGATCGGTCAGAATAATACTATTCTCCCGCACATACCTGTGGTGGGATTCCACGATGTAGTCCATCAGAAAATCCAGATCCCATTTGTTGTAGTCATGCGATGGCGGAAAGGAGAGGCCGGCGTTACTCTGCTCCAAAGCGGCTTTGAGATCCTCCTCACTGCTGTCGATCTCCGTTGCAACTTCTTTCACTGTTTTGTGCCCGCCGCAACTAAAATCGATACCCTTTTCCTTGAGAAGTTGAGCTTTTTTAATGTCTTTAGCAGCGATTTCGCCAATGGTATCACCGTTTTTGGAATGGTCTCTTTTGGTTATCCGTACGCGCCACCACTGCGGACCCTGTTCCAGGTATTCCCAGGTGAAAATATTGCCCCTTTCTCCGAGAAGCTCGTAATAGAGGGGCTTGGGATCGTGGTCATTGTCGATGATAAACGCTTCTCCGCCCACCAATGCGTCAAAGTATTGAAAGATGGTGGAGTGCTTGAATCTGGGTTCGATCCGGGTCACGTCAAGTCGCTCTGATTTGATCATGGTATGTCGTATTTTGATTGTTATTGTAAATAAGGGACAAGTTAGTCCTTATTTTTAATTGGTCAAAATAAAATCAAAAGTTTTTTTCGAAAGGTAATTAGTGATTGGTGATTGGTGATTAGTAATTGGGGATTAGTGATTGGTGACTGGTGATTGGTGATTGGTGATTAGTAATTAGTGATTAGTAGTTAGTAATTAGTAATTAGTGATTAGGGATTGGGGATTAGGGATTAGGGGTTGGTGATTGGGGATTGGTGATTGGTGATTTCAACTCCGAAAAAAGCAAAAGTATCCTTCTACAGAGCTGGAGCTCAATAGTCACAGGGAATCTATTTTTTTACAAATGCCCGGGTAAATGGGGGTTGGCTCCTACTCTGCCCAGTCACAAAATAAACACCGGAGGACCAGGAAGTGGTGTCAATCCGCTTTGGTAAATTCTTTAGGCAAACTCCTTCGTAATACAACCGGCCGGCTGTGTCATAAATCCTGAAACTGACAGGCGCAGATACATCCTGGCCCACTTGATAGTCCAGGGTAATATCGGACGTACAGGGGTTGGGATATAAAGCCAATTGCACGGGATCGGGTGGGGAAAGTAATGAAGCGCTCAATACGCTGGCCGTATCCAGATTGCTGATAACGATCTGATCGATCCAGATCGTGTCGTTCTGATAACCACCGTGTTCGGTGGAAAATTCAAACCGATCCACCTCCGACCACTGAAACTTTCCTTCGGGATTAAACCACTCGTTCTCCCAGGCACCCTGCTCGGCAAATTCCGAAAGCGGAATCCGAAAGTGGTTCCATTTGGTTGATCCCTTTTCTCCATCCACCACTATAGAAAACCTCATTCTCCAGGCGTGGTCGTCCTCCCCCGTATCGGTGTCCAGAAAACGCACATCCAGCCGGAGCTCGGTCGCGGTTGACCGGATGAAAAAGTCAAGCGCAAAATTTTCAGCAGCCAGAACGGTAAAATCCCGGTCAGGTGTAAAATCCAGACCGATGATGTTATATTGTTCCGGACCCATCCACCGAATGCAATGCTGACCATAATTGGGCTGATCCGTGGCATAATAATTAATCGTTCCAGCCCCATAACTCGATTCATCGATACCAGGGTGCAGAAAATCGTCATACAGATGAAAACCAGTAGTATCCGGAGTAACCTCAAAAGGTGTCTGCGCCGGTACGTTAAAATCCAGGCTTTCCAGGAGTTCCGTATTGAGATTGTGTTCGAACAATCCCTGCTCACCTTTCCGGAAAACCCCAAATCCACCGTGGTAATCCCACATCGTCCATGGGATCTTTTTTTCTTCCAGATATTCACGTACCAGCTTATACCACTCAACCCTATCCTCCGGATCGCTGTTGATATCATACACCCCAAACTCCCCGCAAAAAACAGGCACCTTGCGGTCCTCCCTGAACGCTACCGCGATATCGATCAGTTCCTTCACCCGGGCCACCGTTCCCTCCTGTTCGTAATTATCGTAAAGATTCTGAATCCAGGTCCCATTGTATTTAGAATGCAAAGGGGGCATATTGCCGGCATCGAATGGAAAGGGGATATTCTTCAACTCATCCATCGAAGGTGTATTCCAGGTCGCGCCCTGATGGGTAAATAGGAAAGGATCGTAAAAATGAAAGGTGTAGATCAGATTGTCGTCTTCATATTCCGGAATAAATTTAAGATTATGGTAGCTGTTCCACCCGGCACCACCAACGATAATGGTGTGTTCTGTATCGTGAGACCGGATGGCCGCGATGGCTTTACGCTGGATCTCGCCCCACACCGCATCATCGATGCCATGGGGTTCGTTCAATACCTCGTAATACAGGTTTTCGTATTTCCCATTGTAGTGCTGCGCCATCTGGGTCCACACTTTTATCAGAACATCCTGAACGGTAGGCTCGGTATCGGCAGATGGGTCAAAGGAATGATTATCCAAAATAAGGTGAAGCCCCAGCTCTTCCGCCCAGGCTACAGCCGAATCGAGAAAGGTCAGAAACAAGGGATCAAGCCGGTGTTCTGGTGCACCTTGCGTCATGAAATGCAGATTGATCGGCAATCGGATGACGTCGCAACCCAGTGACTGGATGTTTTCGAAGTCCTTTTTGCCATATTTCCCAAACTGGATAGCACCTGGACCCGATGCCTGGAACCAGTTGGTGAGATTGACACCCCGGTTGAATAAGACTTCCTGAGATATCCCGGGTAAAGACATGGCTGTTGCCAGAAATAGCGTGATTAAAAGATGCTTCATGTGATAAATTTATGAATAATGAAGGATTATGAAAATTTTAAATCCATACAAGCGCGGGATGAGGTGTGGGGGTGAACGACGTGAAATACCCAGGCGGTGTGACTTTAACCAAATCTATACCACCAGGCCACCGTCCGTCCCTTAACACCAGGTCT
>CBFGVZ010000209.1:0-5976 GCA_965652315.1 uncultured Saprospiraceae bacterium
TTTTCATGGGCTGCCCATCGATGGCCTTTTTGGTCGTGATCAGCACGACTCCATTTCCTGCCCGGGTCCCATATAATGCTGCTGCGCTCGGTCCTTTTAGAATAGTTATATCTTCGATGTCATTGGGATTGAGGTCGGCGATTGCGTTTCCGTAGTCCACCCTGTTGTCACCCCCGAATCCGCCCACATTATTGATCGAACTTGAGATCGGTACGCCGTCTATGACAAATAGAGGTTGATTGTCCGTACTCAGGGATGTCGCTCCCCGGATCACCATATTTACGGTAGAACCTGCACCTCCTGTGTTAGCTATGCTCACCCCGGCAACTTTTCCGGCCAGTGCGCTCAACACATTTTCCTGGGCTACCCGTTGAACATTTTCTCCGGAAATTCTCTCTACAGAGTATCCCAGTGATTTTTCTTCCCGCTTAATCCCCAAAGCCGTTACGACCACTTCATCCAGCGCAGAAGCACTTTCTTCCATTGCTACATCGATCACGCTGCGGTTATTCACTTCAATTTCCTGTGTCCCAAAACCTATGTAAGAAAATATGAGGATCCCATCGGATTCTACTTCTATTTCATAACGGCCATCAATATCCGTTACTGTACCCTGTGTGGTTCCTTTCACCTGGATGGTGACACCGGGCAATGTGGATCCATCCACAGCCGAAATCACTGTGCCTGTCACGGTGATCGCTATTAGATCTGCCGGCCTTCGGTCTTCTGCCTGTACTTGGAGATTCCACATCAATGTGAAAAGTGGGATAAGAAAACCAAGGAGATATTTCTTCTTAAATTTGATGTAAATTTGAGTTTCCATATTGATTATTTTGGAGGGGTTACTTTACTACGTTGAAGGTCAAAACTAGCGCTGTGGTTGCTAATGCAATTAGTGGATCCTGGCTTACGATGGCATCGGGACTCAGGGTCAAGAACATAACCAGCCGCATCGAATCATCCGTAATATTCTGGACGATCACTTTTCGATGAAAATCCCGGATACCTACAAATTCATCCGTGCCCGGAAAATCGATCGTGGTTACGCCTGAATAGGTTACTATCGGAATTCCCATGGCATTTGTACCCGTAGGAAATGCTGAGGGCAGGTCATAATCATCACCTTCTTTGAGTTCGAAAGTAGCATTTTCATCCGGTTGGAATGTGGTAATGGCAAAGGCATCCTGTCCTAACGCATCTTCTCCGCCGGTCTTGGTGATTTCGGTCAACCCAAATTGTTGCAATACAAAGGCATTTACGATCCCTCCGAAGGTAGTCCCGTCCGTTGTGTTGTGTTTGTAACTGCCATCATGATAGAATGTGAATTCATCGTTATATGCTTCTGGCAGACCTAAAAAAAGATCGAAAGCCCCGGCTGGTAAACTCGGAATGCCTTCATCAAACAGACTTAGACCTGCATCTGAGTTCGCTAAAATATCATTTGGCGAGTGCGTGGCAGACAATTTCCAGGTCTTCCCGTCATATCCCTCTTTCGTGGGGTCACCGACCAATAGGTCAAAGGCAGTCAAATCCAAAGCTAGTGTTACTTCCTTGGTGACACTAGCCCCGGATGCATCGGTGGCAGTCAATACTACCAGATAATACCCACCTTCCTCGTACACGTGCACCGGATCTTTTTCATTGCTGGTGTTACCGTCCCCAAAATCCCAGGTCCATTTGTTTGCACTATGTGTAAGAGCTGTAAATGCAACCTGTTTCCCGTCGGAACTGTAAAATATCTCAGCAGATAATGGGAAGTTCGGTCTGTTCTCCTCTTCATCGCAGGAGAAAATAAATACCAGGCTCAAGAGAAATATAAAACCTGGCCACATTTGTAAGGTTTGTTTCATAATAATATTGAGATTTGAAGGATGTTCATATTTAGAAACGTTTCAATTGGCATGAATGTGAGGTTTATAATGCCACAAGGTACAAAAATTTTAAATCTGAGTCAATGATTTGAATTTCTAGAATTATGTTTTTTGATTGTGCTCCAATTTCGGGAAGTAAATGCTACAACTGGTTCATTTTGAATAGAATATTAGCGATAACAAATCGCTTCGGTATTATACCTTGTTTCCGAAGGTCTGAAATGATCAAACATCCGCTACATAGGTTGCCGCTGTCAAACAACCCCTGCGACGGACTAGCAGTTTCCGCAAGCTATTTGGACGGTTCAGCGTGTTCTTTTTTAATCATAAGATTGCGAACATTTGGGAGTTCACATGATGGGTAGGTCATGGTACGAGTGGAAAATTGACGAGTCCAATTTTAACAAATCCTGCTTAAAAAACGGTAAGCAGAAGGGTAGATAGGAGAAAAGCATACCAAAAGACCTTAACGATTGCTGCAGTTTGTCATTCCTACGCTTTTCATAAAAGTCTGTAAAATATCACTGGAGACCGGGCTTTTATATATCTTTCCCGATATATTTGACCTTTATTCATTGCCAGACCTCTTATCTTTGTCTTATGAAATGGATTATTATAGTCTTTTGTGCTATCGAATTGCTAGGGGCAGGATTACAATACAACGATCCGGATTCGGTGTTTTGGATGGTCATTTATCTAATCCCCTTTATTCTCAATATATTGTATCTGCGTGGGAAAAATATTCGGATGGTCAATATGATTGTCCTGGTTGCATATCTGGTTTATTTTCTGACCTTTATCCCGGATTTTATCAACTGGGCACAATTGGGGTTTCCGACCATCGTCGGTGCCATGGAAATCGATAATCCCTATATTGAACTGGTACGCGAAGGCGGCGGGATGCTGATCCTGTGTATCAACCTGGCATTGCTTCTGCGACCGGCATCCCGTTGATCTTACATTCATTGCATGGAAATAACAGATCTCGCAAAGTACCACTCCAGCCATTTTGGAGCAGTCGATTTGACCGTATGGGCACCAGGCCGGATCAATCTGATCGGGGAGCATACCGATTACAACCAGGGTTATGTGCTTCCCGCAGCTATTGATTCCGGCATTACCACGTGGGTGAGCCTGAGCGAGGATGCGGATCGATGGGAAATCCATAGTACTAATCTGGAGGAGCATCGGTCATTCCACCGGGAAGATTCCCAACTGGCACCGGACAATTTCGCGAAATATTTGCAAGCTCTGGTCCATCTGTTGCGAGATGAGGAGGGAATAACAGTACCTGGCTTCCAGGCTACCTTGCACAGTTCCCTGCCTCAAGGAGGTGGATTATCCTCATCTGCTGCGTTGACGGTGGGATTTATTCTCGCTATCAATCAATATGGCAATTACGAATGGTCGATGAAGAAAATGGCGGAACTCGCGCAGTATACCGAGCATCGGATCGGTGCGCGCGTGGGCATTATGGACCCGTATGCCATCGTGGCGGGACAAAAAGATCATTTTACGTTGATCGATTGTCGGACCAATAAGATTGAAGCAATTCCATCGAATCTAACTGATCACGGTTTGCTCCTGATCGATACCGGTGTCAGTCACAATCTCGCGGAAAGCGAATACAATGATCGGCGGGCGGCGTGTGAAGCGGTACTGGAAAAAGCGCGGCAATACAGGGAGGTCCGGAACGTCAGCAATCTGAAGCCTGAAGACTTAAATAATATCCGAAATCGACACCCGGAAGTTTCAATTCAGGAGGTCGAATACGTTCTGGAGGAAAACTCACGAGTCCTGGCGGCTGTAGAAGCTTTGAAAGCCGGACGGATGGAAGATTTGGGAAATTTGATGTACGCGAGTCATGCGGGGTTGCGTGATCAATACCGGGTGAGTTGTAAAGAACTCGATTTCCTGGTGGACTTTGCTCAGGTTTATGGAGTGACAGGTGCGCGTATGATGGGAGGTGGATTTGGGGGAAGTACGATCAATTTGTTGCCGGGATCCTCCACGGAGGAATTTATAAAGGATATTTCCGAACATTATACCGCGAAATTTGGACTGGTCCCACAATTCCGGCAGGTAAGTCCGGCGAGAGGTGCAGGAATATTAGAACGAGAATGAGGATCAAACCGGACAGAGATGTTTAGTCCCTGGCTTTATCAAAACCTGGGGGGAGCAAGCCCTGGGGTTGAAGAAGCTCCAGCTTCCTTAGTACATAATTTCATCAAAACAGGTGTATGCCAGTTGTGCTATTTAAACCTACCAGTAGCGGTAGGTAAAATTTGGAGGACCACAGGGCCAGCTCAAAACATACGATCGCGTAATTTTTCTATAAATCTGATAGCTTCCTCCTTACCGGGTTCTGACAAAAACCATCGGTCCGAGTAGGCATTTACCTCCTTGTCCAGGTCAATTCCCGCACGGCCAAATATTTTTCTCATTCTCTCGTATTGCTTCCTGATCCCGTTCGGGACATAGCGGTTGTATACATCCTCATCAAAGGTGATGTATGGATTTATTGAATAGTTATTCAAATTCCAATACTCATCAGATGTCACGGAAAATGTGTCCAGTTTCTGGATGAGAGAAACCAGCTCATTGCGGTATTCTAAGCCATCTTTTTTCTGAAAAGTCTTGATTCGCTTCACAAATGGAGTATTATCGACATATTGAAACTCAACCGACACTTCCGCCGGTAGTCTCTGGTGCCAGGCCGTACTCCAGTATTCCTGGGTCTGCACATGAAAACGCATGATCAGATAATGGCCATCGACTTCCATGATTTGGACGGTACCTACATCTTTGTTCCGCTTTATCCGGAGAACATAGATCGGATATTGGTTCACCACAAAGGAATTGTCCAGGTTGCATTTGTATTTTTTAGCTTTTTGCGGTGAAAGCAAACCTTTCTCTTGCTGAACCCGAAGAAAATTCAAATTGCTGTCCGAGCCGGGCAGCACCACATTAGCAGGATCTACGGCTGGAATATTTTCCCGGTATTTCACCCAGGCTGGATTCGTTACGTAAGTCCTGGTCTGATCGCAGAAAAAATTCATATTGGAATATGGAGCAGCATTGGGCATGTCAACCGCATATAAGATATAGCCCAGACTCTGCATATACATGATAGGCATATCCTGGTAATTAGCCTCCTCGGAGTAATGACCCATCGCAATAAAGGGATCTTTTCGCCTTAAGTTTGCATATTCACGCACAGCCTGGACAAATATTTTGTTCCAGTTTTCATTCCGTTGAGACCCTTGTATTTCTACGGCCGGCAATTCATACACACTGGGAGTCATCTCAATGATCTGCATATCTTTGACCTGCAACCAGGATATTGCCCTGGTCTGGTATCCCAGATGGGTGATGTAGATGGTGTCGTGTTCTGTCTCGGGTTGACTTCCCGGCAATCTGAACCGGCCTTCAATATCGACGATGGTTCCCCTTGATTTGTTGTGATAAATGATGTACGCATCGGGTAATGGCTGACGGGTTTCGACATCTATGACCTGACCCACAATTTCAGAGTTGGATTGGCCAGATAAATAAAGTGTAAGACTACAGAAAGCAAATACAATTAAAAATTCGGTCAGTTTCATATTTTTAAGATGGATTTTTATGAAAATGTGAGAATCAGTCGTCCCAATCATTTACATAACCTTCAAGAGTCAATTTTAAAAACGCTGGTTCCGTGTTAAAATATTGCAACAGCGACAATGAATTGTTGACCGTTCTTATCCGAAGTATCCAATTTCAATTCTATATAATATTTATCACCTGGTTCAGTATATTTGTACTGAACCGAGTAATCTGTAGAAGAACAATCCGGATTAACAAACTCAATGACTAAAGTTTTTGAACCGGTATTGACAAAGTAATCCTTTGCGATAATGCCAGTATTTTTATCTACTTAAGTGAATTCACGAAAAACTGACCTTCCCCATCGTAATATTCGGATAAGAGGAGGTGTCTAATGGATACTTATCCGGTTGACCAAACAAACATTCATTCGCCAGAATGGCAAATATAATCGCTTCTTTAGCGTCGGGGTCGATGCCAAGAGTGGAAGCATCTTCGATGGGATGCCCGGGCAGAAGAT
>CBFGVZ010000210.1:0-5930 GCA_965652315.1 uncultured Saprospiraceae bacterium
GCCAGAAAATACACGCGATCCTCACTGACTGCGATAGAATTTACATAAGTAGGTCGGGAGCCATCTTCATAAAAAACGGGGCCATGATCCTGGTATTTATCACTGGGAAGATGATAGGTCACCAGATGCAGATTTTCCAGGCCTCGAGCAGCCCCTTTGGCTATATTCTCAACCCCTTTTACCCGCTTTCCGTTTTCATATATCGGTCCGCCGGTCAGGTAATATACGGTCTCCGAATCCGGACCGAGTCCAAAACCCAGATATCCATAACTGAACAGGTCGTTCATTCCGCTCTTTTTGGAAGGCAGAGAGGTAATCCGGTCAATCAGTTCTATCTGCTCCTTTTCCGGAGACAATCGAAATAAATAACCCGAATTTCCATGTACACCGATCACCACATTCTCCCGGTCATACCAGAAAACCTTCCGCCAGTGGTAAGCCATACTGCCCGGACGTGAAGGATCAAACCGACCGAAATAATCCAGTCGCAAATCGACATTTTTCATCGTCCCGATTTTTCTCACATCCGGATGGTAATACAGAAGATCACCCTCCGATAAGGAAAAGTAAACCGTTCCAACCCCTGGATTTACCACCAGTGACCGGCAAAGCGTACGAAAATCCTTGCCCGGTGTTCCAGCTTCGCCCTGCTTCGCCACCAACCCGAGGTCATGCAATTGACCCTTCCTGACATCAAAATGAATAAATCGACCAGTAGGCCAGGTGAGTCCGTAGATGTGTCCCCGATCCGTATCCATGGTCATGGAAACCATACCCTCCCCGTGTGGTACCAGGGCCAGATCTTCTGTTGTTCCTGTATGCATGTCATAGGCGAGAATATGGCCACCGGGATACAAATCCAGCCCTTCCGGCGGGTTTTCATACATCCGGTCCATGCCATCGATCAGCTCATACACACCAACATGGGTGGCGAAATACAATTTACCCTCCATTTCATAGAATTCCACATGGCTTTTACCCTGACCGATGGAATTTTTACCGGCCTCACCACACATTTCTGTCAGATCTCCGATGAAATGCGACTCGCCGGTTTCGGGATCAAATCGATACATATAGCCTCCAATCCGGAAATCCTCCGATGATAATACGTAATAAATCTGGCCGTCACTGGCTACAGAAAGCGCGTTGTATGTATCGTGGGCCAGAGGAAAACCAGAGTAATGCCGGCCGGCAGTCAAGGTTTGTGAATCATTTTTATTCATATTCTGGTCATCAAATTTATTTGGTGTAAAAATATTCTCGAAGGGCCACACCGGGCTCATTATAAATCATCAAAACACCTAGAAAACGGGCCTTTTTCATTTTGCCTCCGGACTATATCCCACCGGCATAAGCAAACACCCTGACAAGTACCAGGCTAGACGACGCATTATCTGTATCCATCAACGCGAAATGGCATGCCATTTTTACTGCCCAATCAACTGATTAGCCGGTGGTTCCAAATCGATCGACCGGGCCAATTCTATCATACCGTGCACGATCGTAGATTCGATGTCATATGCCCATTTGGATGGTAATCCATATACCATCTGGGCCGTAGCCCCCTCATATCCACCCTCATGCAGCACTCTGGCCGTCGGGATATAGCTCATCACATCGTTCGAATATCCCATTACAAAAGAATCATATCCAAATATTTCCTTAAGTCGTATGGTATATCCGATCAACAGTTCTCCGCCCAGGATGAAAATATTCTGCCCGCCCAGGTTCCAGATCTGTAATGGATACGGGTATTTTTCGGGAAATACTGCACCTGATTTAGCTTCTTCAAGCAGTCGCTCTCCCCACCGCTTTTGGTAACTGGAAGCCACATCACAGAAATGGGTTAATTCTTCCACTGATGGGGGCATTTCCAGATTGAGATCTACTTCCTTATAGGCTACTTTCAATTCCGATCTCAACGGATGCATCTCTTCTTCCAGTACCCGGTCCACAGCAGCAGCGAGTGTGCGTCCATACTGCCGTGCCAGGGGTATGGTCCGCCGGGGAATCGGATTCTGATCCGCCCCACCCCCCTGAAAAAACATAGCCTGTACGCCCGGGTGATCCGTTTCGAGCTGGATCTGAGCGAATCCGGCGTAATCACCCGACCATCGGTTGATACTGAGCACGGTGGGATGGCAGGCATATCCAAACACAATGGCCATCAGACTCCCGTCCTGTTTCTCAACTTTGATGACCGGGACGGCGTAATCATTAGGCCCATTGAGGTCATTAATCCGGTGTTGTAGCGCTTCTATATTATTACGCCTGTTCACCTGAAATCGGGCCACGCCATTTTCAGAATACAGATTGACCGGTTCCAGATCCACCAGAGACTCCCCCACCAGGTTTACCACCCGAATGGTCAAATCAGCGGTGTACGCCTCGATCTTCCGGCGTTCTTCAGGACCGGCCGGGTAAATGTCAAAAAGCGCGTCTCCCAATACCGGGCCAGTATGTGTATGCGAGCTGTTGAGTATGATCTGTGCCTTCGTCAATCCATATTTTTCCTTCACTTGATGTCGAATATTATCGGACATAGCTTTGGGCCAGCCCAGCAGATCCGAAGTGATCAAAACAGACCTTTTTCCGGTGGCATCTTCCAGCGCCAATGCTTTCACCCAGATGGGATGTAACGTTCCTTCTGACGGTGAAGTCCGGGATCCATACCCCGCCATCCACATATCTACTTTCGGGGTGATATCGATCCGGGCTACGGCGGCTTTCCATCCTTCTGCTACCTCTTTTGAAGGATCCATTTCATGAAATCCAGTCAGAGGCGCCGGATGGCTATATGCAGTCAGGACAAGACTGGTGAAGAATAAAAATAAATTCAGGGTTCGGATTAACCTAAGAGATGGCTTCATATCAAATATGGTGTTTTGTTGGATTTATACAATAGGTGCCCAGTAGGTACAATAGGCCTCCTCGAAAACCGGGCCCTTGAACAAGGCACAGCCCCCGCAGTTTTGCCCCTCTTTGGGGGGTAAGTACAACTGGCAGTTTTTACAGTGCTTTTCTGGTATGGGCGATTCCTCCACATAGCCAAAGCCTTCTCTTTTTTTAATTTCCGAATCTGGTGTTTTGGACAGATCGTCACACGAACTGACCTCCAGGGCATTCGATGCATCTTCCTCTGAACCTGCGTCTCCACCTGATTTGCAACTTTGAGTAACCATAGGAATCAACATCAAGCCCAACCCATATCTCCAGGATTTATGCAGAAATCTTCGTCTTTCATTGTTCGTTTCCATACGTCATATCTTCATTTATAAAAACTTATAGGATATCAGCCAGCGTCTCCTTCACAGAATCCGAAGCTGATTCAGTCACTTCAACAATTCTTTCCCTGACGCGATCGGATAACGTCGATTTTGTCTTTTTCAATCCGCCAACCAGGCCTTTCCACACCACTACCTGACTTTCCGCTGGGAGCCGGTGAAATTCACTGACCAGGGCCAGTAAATCCTGTTCATCATTCCGTGCAGCAGTAATGTAGGTGAAATCATGTAAAAACTTCTGCTTGTCGCCGTCCCAGGATTCAAAAAATCCGGTATTCTTCTCCAGTCGCCTCAGAAAATCGATTGAGGATCCCGGTACCGAACTCAGGACAGCCATTCGCATCCAGGAATTCTGATAATGCTGATTGAGAATCTCTGCCAGGACGTCAGTGGCTTTATCGGATGAAAAATTCCCGAGACTTAGCGCGGTTTGCATCACTACGCGTGCGGATGGATCATCTTTGAGTTTCACAACTTCCGCCAGCAGATCAGGGAAATTCTCAGCCAGTTGAAGTGCATGCTCCCGCACACCTGGTTCTTCATCCTGGAGTGCTGCTTTTACGTGATCAGCCTTCAGCCCGCCCAGCCCGTCAATCAGATAAATAGTGTGCAACCGAACCCGCGGATCCGGATGACTTTCGAAAATATCCTCCAGCCGCGGCAAAATGGAATCATCCCCATTTTGTAATAAAACCCTTTGGGCCTGCGTACGATACCACTTGTTGGGTCTGGTCAGCCAGTCCAGGTATTCATCCACTGAATGCTCCCCTGTGATTTCGCCCAATGATAATGCTGCGCTGCCTTTGGGAACGATACGGTATATACGGCCCATATCGCTGCCCGCCAAGAAATCCATATCTTCCATCAAATCCTCAGGAATGGAAAGTGGTGTTTCTATATGTTGCCGGTAATAATCGATCAGATAAAGCGCTCCATCAGGGCCTACCGTAAAATTAGTGGGCCTGAACCACATATCGGTCGAAGCCAGAAACTCGCTTTCCTGCTCATTGGCCGCCCGTACAGCGGTATGGACCACTTTGTCAGGACTGGTTTTCAGCACATCCTGGTGAACGAGTCCACCCATGACCTCTCCTGTAAACAACGAGTTATCAAACTCAGCCGGGAATAAATCTCCACCGTAAAAAGTTCCACCGGAAGCGCCGGTAAAATGATTATCCACATACTCTATTCTGTCCAACCCCTGTTCGTCATAGGCTTTCTGTCGTCGAGCGGACCGTTCCTTGCGCCAGTACGGGGCTTCTGTAAGTTGGTACATCCGAAGATCATGGTCAGAAATATTGGTCATCGCCCGGGTGGAGGGCAGATAAGGATGGCGATGCGTATATCTCCAGGGCATGACCATTTGCTGTATATGGATCGTATTTTGGGTTACAAACCGATGTCCGTAATTGTCAAAGGTATGGCCAAACTGACCAGGACCCGTTTCCTGTTCAAATTCTTTGGTATCCAACCGAAACCGAAAGTCAGCTCCACCCACTGGGAGTAGTTCTGCATCCGGGTCCCAGTTGAATTTGATTTCTCCCTGCTGACCGTGATTGGAAGCATAGATCCAGTTATCGACGTTAAACCGCAGATTGGTGATCTGTGCTTCCTGATTATTCTGAAAAAAGCCTGTAAAAACCACTTCCTTTTCATCGGCCTGACCATCACCGTCCGTATCCCGCATATACCAGATATTGGGTGCTGCGGTTACCAGTAGTCCATCCTTCCAGGGCAAAATACTGGTCGCATCGGTGATTTGGTCCGCAAAAATCACAAAATCCTCCATAACTCCATCGCCATCCGTATCAACCAATTTTTTGATCCGCCCCGCTCCGGGTCCGGTTTCGGGTTTGAATGGGTAATCCGGCATTTCGACCACATACACGCCACCTTTTTCATCAAAAATCATAGATACAGGGTCCTGCACCACCGGTTCGGAAGCAAAAAGCTGGACCTCAAACCGGTCATCCAGGTGAAAAGTAGCCATAGATTCTTCCGCTGTCATGGAGTCCGGATATTTGGGTTCGCTACACGAATACGTGAAACCCAAAAGACATACCAGGATTGCTATGTTCAAAAATTTTTTCATCGAGTCTGATTTGGTTTATTTGATTGTTGAATGAGCCAGGCCACCGCCTGATTTAATATTTTAATATTATCCTTATTTTCAAAGTCGGCCGGATGCCCCACCGAGGAATAAAAAACCTGCCCGCCGAACTCGTTTTTATAGATCCAGGCCACCGGCTCGTCCAGACCTGCTTCCTCCACTATTCCGCGTAGTAATACAGTGGCAGCCGGATCCAGGGATTCGCCCACCTTGTATACATTCCCCACTGAATGCCAGTACGTTTCTTCAATACCTTGCAGAATGGGGTGGGTAGCGGCCGAACTGACCACCGAAATGGTGGTTCCGGGCTCCACCGGGCCATACCCCTCATTCATGCTACCCAGAACCTGTGGCACAAAATCCCACCAGTCCGTATACCCCTCAGGTATACTGTCGTTCCGTACGGAAAAAGCATGATTGGCCGTGCGAATACCCATCACAGGATTTCCGGAATGGATATAATTTTTGATCTGCTCCATCTGGTGATCCGCCAACGCAAGCCTGCGACAAAATACTACCAGCAGATCGGCTTCCTG
>CBFGVZ010000211.1:0-5912 GCA_965652315.1 uncultured Saprospiraceae bacterium
GTATATTTGCACCAAAACAAATCTCATGGGCAGTCCACGGACGGTTGCTTTCCACACCCTGGGGTGTAAGCTGAATTATTCCGAAACATCGTCGTTGCAACGCATGTTCGAGGATAGAGGGTATGACGTGGCAGAGGCTTTTGACCACGCGGATATTTTCGTGCTCAATACCTGCTCGGTGACCGATTTTGCGGACCGGAAGTGCCGTCAGTTTGTACGTCGGGTATTGCGGTCAAACCCCGATGCGCGGGTAGTAGTGACGGGCTGCTATGCCCAGCTCAAACCCGAGGAAATCGCCGAAATGGATGGGGTCGATCTCGTCCTGGGTGCAGCGGAGAAATTTCAGATGCTCGACTACATCGACCAGCTCGATGGCGCCAAATCCAAGGGTACCGTCCATACTTCAGAGATCGGTTCGGTCGGCACCTTCAGCCACGCCTTTTCATTTGGTGATCGGACGCGCTCCTTTCTCAAGATACAGGACGGCTGTGATTACAGTTGTTCGTTCTGCACCATCCCGCAGGCCCGGGGGCGGAGTCGGAGTGATTCCATCGATCAGGTTGTGGCCAATGCGCGGATGATCGGCCAGTCCGGCGTCCGCGAAATCGTGCTGACCGGGGTCAACATTGGGGATTTCGGGAATGGAACGGACCTGGGTGATGTCCACCTTGCCAATGCATCCCGGGCCAGGAAAGAAAGCCATTTTATCGACCTGATCCGCGAACTGGACCAGGTAGAAGAGGTGGAACGATTTCGCATATCTTCTATCGAACCCAATCTGTGCTCAGAAGAGATCATAGAATTTGTGGCGCAGTCCCGGCGATTTATGCCGCATTTCCATATGCCACTCCAGTCGGGAAACAATAAGCAACTGGCCCAGATGCGCAGACGTTACCGGCGGGAGCTGTACGAAGATCGGGTCCAGCGTATCAAAACCGCAATGCCTCACGCCTGTATCGGAGTGGATGTGATCGTGGGGTTTCCGGGTGAGACCGATGAAGATTTCCTCGAAACGGTAGATTTTATCCAAAGCCTGGAAGTGAGCTACCTCCATGTGTTTACCTATTCCGAACGCGATAATACACCTGCCGCCACTATGGCCGATAAGGTGTCGATGAACAAACGCCGGAAACGAAACGAAATCCTCCGGCAGCTCAGCGATCAAAAGAAATACAACTTTTATCAGGAACACGTCGGCGAAAGGCGGCCGGTCCTATTAGAACCCGGGAAAAAAGCCGGACATCTGGCCGGATGGACCGATAATTATATCCGGCTCAACATTGAGGGGGGTGCTGAATCCATCAATTTTATACAGGACGTGGAACTCCGGCCGGAATGTTTCGAGTTCAACTAATGGAATGTTGACTACTAAATTTTTAAAACCCGGACGCAATATGAAAACGAAGATAAATTTCAAATATCAGTTGATCTGCTGGGTTAGTTTCCTGGCTATGGCCGGGTGCGCCGAAACCCCGGATAATAAGGCAGAAGTGAACAAGGCAGGTTTGTCCACTGGGATGCCATCGCCGGTTATTGAGGTGGAAAAAGAATGGAACCTATGGCCGATCGATACTAGTGTGGCCTACCTGATGGGCGATTTTGAACCATCGGAGGACACGGTATTTATCGAGGTGGCGCGAGACAAAGCGGATCGTTCCGGTATGTACCTGCGCAAGGACACCTATCAGGCTTTTCTCGCCATGGACTCTGTTGCCCGGACGGCCGGCATAGAACTTCAGATCCGTTCCGCTACCCGAAATTTTGAAGTGCAAAAATCGATCTGGGAAAGAAAATGGACGGGGCAGACCCCGGTGGAGAACGGCGAAAAGCTCAACGAAACTACGCCCGATCCGGTCCAACGGGCCCTCAAGATCCTCCGGTACAGTTCAATGCCCGGGTCCAGCCGCCACCATTGGGGAACGGACATCGATATGAACAATTTCACAAACCGGTTCTTTGAACATGGTGAAGGTCTGCGGATCTATACCTGGCTGGAGGAAAATGCGGCAAAATTCGGTTTTCGACAACCCTATACGGCCAAAGACAGCCTGAGACCCGATGGATACAACGAGGAAAAATGGCACTGGAGTTTTTATCCGGTTTCGGATGTGTTGACGGAATATGCTTCCAGGCACTTGAAGGATTCGATGATTAGTGGTTTTATGGGTGCGGAGACCGCGACTGAAATCGGAATTGTCGAAAAATATGTGCTTGGAATTAATCCCAGGCTGCTTCCTTTCCGGTAGTCTATCCTGTACGGGGAGGTCCGGAGACTCACTAAAGTGAGAACGTTTTATTAAAATTTTAAAATCAAATCATGGCTTATACGCTTTCTAATATGCTGCCGCTCGGTACGGTGGCACCCGACTTTACCCTGACCGATCCGCGGGATGGCAGGCAAAAATCACTGCGGGACCTGAAATCAGATCGGGCTACCGTGATCATGTTTCTATGCAATCATTGTCCCTATGTCATACACCTCATCCGCGACATAGTGGATACGGCCAGAGAATACCAGGATCGCGGTGTTAATTTTATCGCCATCAATCCCAACGATGTCGAAAACTATCCCGATGACAGCCCCGATAAAATGGCCTTAATCGCCAAGGTATTGCAATTCCCCTTCCCATATCTTTACGACGAAACCCAGGAGGTAGCCAGGGCATATGATGCGGCTTGCACACCTGATTTTTATATTTTTGATGGTGAAATGAAACTGGTTTACCGCGGTCAGTTCGACGATTCACGGCCCAAAAAAGATGTCCCGATTACAGGGAATGATTTCAGAAAAGCGATGGATGCCTTGCTCTCCGGGGCAGAAATAGATGAAAGGCAGATCCCCAGCGGCGGATGTAATATCAAATGGAAGAAATGAACGCACACACTTAAAAATATCACAGCGTAATACTGCGTTGAAATGGTTATGAAACAAATCGCTATACTCTTAACCTTTACTATTTTGGCGTTGGCAGGCTTCAGTTGTCAATCCGGATCGGAAGCGAATTCCGACAGTTCTGATCATTCAGGAGGTTTGTTCTCCCGACGTCCATCCAATGAGTTTACCCAGGTGGATGAAGGACCCATCTACACCTTCACGGTTGTGCCGGAAAAGTACGAAAACTGCAATGCGGTCTTTGCCGAATCAGATGAGGAAGTTTCCGGGCAGTATATCTTTGCAACCGATCTGCGTAAATCGTGCGTTCTGGCGGTAGATGGTCGGATTCTGGAATTTGAATTAGTTGCCAAGCGAACTACCAACCTCACTGCCCAGTTTTACAAATATGAAGGTCATGGTTTTATGATCGATCTGGAAATCCGCCAATCGGAGGAAGTCGGTCCCAATTTGAAGAAAGTTCGGGGCCAATTGAAGGTGTTTGGTAATTCCGGATTCCGCGATATTTACTATATCCAGGGTGAGGTAAAGTGTTGAATCTAATCGGTATCCTGATCTTAAAGAGATTTTAATCTTTTTCTCCTTAGCGAGAAAGTTTGTATTTTGTGGCATTCATCAGTACCGGATGGAATATTTGTAGGAAGGTCTGACTGGCCAGGCCACCGGGCACTGAAAACCATAAATCTATCAAAATGCAGGATTATAAAGCACTTTCAACCGATCAGGGTCGCCGGAAATTTATTAAAAATACCGGAGCAACGCTCGCAGCAACCGCTGTAGGAATGAATATGTCATTTGGAAAAGGAATCGAGTCGAACCAGAATAAAATCCTCAAGGTTGGGCTGGTGGGCTGTGGCGGTCGTGGAACTGGAGCTGCTGTTCAGGCATTGAATGCAGACAGTCAGACCCAGCTTACTGCGATGGGTGACATTTTTGAAGATCATCTCAGTCAATCCTATACAGCAATCAAAGAAGAAATGGGAGACCAGGTAACGGTCACCGACGATCACAAGTTCATCGGATTTGATGCCTACCAAAAAGTGATCGATTCAGGTGTCGATGTGGTACTTCTGACCACCCCTCCGGTCTTTCGTCCCGATCAACTTGAAGCTGCTATAGCTGCGGGTAAACATGTGTTCTGTGAAAAACCGATGGCTGTGGATCCGGCAGGAGTGCGTAAAGTGATCGAAGCAGCGAAAAAAGCAAAAGAAAAAAACCTAGCCATCCAATC
The DNA here is from genome assembly GCA_965652315.1 of uncultured Saprospiraceae bacterium. GTDB lineage: Bacteria > Bacteroidota > Bacteroidia > Chitinophagales > Saprospiraceae > Membranihabitans. The sequence continues at coordinate 4,125 of CBFGVZ010000211.1, forward strand.
TGGTTTTTGTTACCGGTTTGATGCGGTCAACATGGCTGCGTATGAAAAAATCCATGAGGGAATGGTCGGTGACATCCGTGCTGTTTCAACTTTGAGGTTTGGAGGTGAATTGTGGTCCAAGCCACGGCAACCCGGCTGGACAGATATGGAGTATCAATTGCGCAACTGGCTATATTACGATTGGCTCTCCGGAGATTTTATCACGGAGCAGGCAGTACACAGTCTTGATTTGATGGCCTGGGCACTGGGCGACCGGGTTCCGGTCAAAGCAATCGGAACGGGTGGACGTCAGAAACGGGTTGATCCTATCTATGGGAATGTTTATGATCATTTCGCCATAGAATATGAATATGAGGATGGCGTGAAAGGCATTCATATGTGCCGTCAGCAATCAGGCACCAAAGGCAGCAATACAGTTAATGTGTTTGGCAGTAAAGGACACGCCTATGTCAAGCCGGCCTCCGAAGCCCGGATCAGTGGTCAGCACAACTGGGAATTCACAGGAGAACGGAACAACATGTACCAGCACGAACACAACCTGTTCTTTGCTTCCATTCGTGAAGAAAAACCAGTCAACGATGGTATATGGATGGCCCATAGTTCCATGCTTGCGATCCTCGGCCGGATGGTGGGGTACAGTGGTCAGGAAATTACCTGGAATCAGGCCATGGAATCAGATCTTCACATTGGCCCTGCTTTTGAAGACTACGCATTCGATTACAAATGGCCGATGTCGCCGGTTCCTGTACCCGGCAAGACGCAGGTATTGAAGAGCTAAATACAAGATGAATATGAGTTTTCGTGCGGTCTTGCTATTAGTTATACTGGCCGTTTCCTTACCCCTTGCCGCTCAGGATTTTTTGTTTGAATTTGGTGAAGTCATTCCGCTTGACAGGGCTTTGGAAGGTTCTGATCACCAGACCCAACCGATCAAATGGTACAACGTCAATACAGAAACGGATACCTGGGATCATCAGGACAGTATCCTGGTGTGCCACGGGCTTCCCATTGGTGTGATCCGCAGCGGCCGGCAATTTGAAAATTACATATTGCATGTGGAATGGAAGCACATGGAAGCCGGAGGTAATTCCGGTATGTTTATGTGGAGCAGTGCTGAACCGGGGGATAACCGCCTGCCGGATGGTGTGGAAGTGCAAATGCTGGAACTCGATTGGGTCAATCTCAACAAGCGGGATGGTAAAAAGCCACCAATCGCTTACGTCCATGGCGAACTTTTCGGTGTGGGAGGTGTGGAAACTATACCAGACAATCCACGAGGCAGCCGGAGCAAGTCCATCGAAAACAGGTGTAAGGGCAAAGGCGAATGGAATACTTATGATGTGGTGTGCGTAGATGGTACGATCAAATTATCGGTAAACGGGAAATTTGTCAATGGTATCAGCCAATCCACCCAACGCAAAGGATTCATGTGCCTGGAGTCAGAAGGAGCAGAAATACATTTCCGCAATCTGAAAGTGATCGAACTGCCTGGTGGACTGGCTGAAGGCGTGGAATAATAATCCATGGGGTTTCAGTCCTGGCTTTCCATTTTTGACCCCCAATGGACAAGTGGGGCAGAATTAATTTTCAGTGAGTACCTTATATAAACCCCATATACAGCCCTGTGTATGTCCGGATATATTTTTTCCGTTTGATTAGTTAGCCATATCATTCATTTGGTAGTAAGTATCTACCTAAATAAGCGCTGTTTAATTGAGGTAGGGCGGGTAATTAGACCTCATATTCGCAAGTCTGCCGGATAAATAACCTACTGCCACTAAAGAAGAT
>CBFGVZ010000212.1:0-5880 GCA_965652315.1 uncultured Saprospiraceae bacterium
GAATCAACCATGAAATACCTCATCACCTTTATAATTGCATGTCTGGTCATTCCCGGAATGGCCCAGACCCGATCTGGCCAGTTCTCTGCCCCACTGACACCTGGTAGTCCCGAAGCGAACGGCATGTCCGTCGAGCGTCTGGATCTGATCGATCAAATGATTGAATCAGAAATCGATGCCGGTCATATTCCCGGTGCCGTGGCCCTGATTGCCCGAAATGGTAAGGTCGTGTACCACAAAGCTTTCGGTCAGGCAGATAACCAGGCCGGGCTGGAATTAAAACCGGATCAGATTTTCCGGATTGCATCCCAGACCAAAGCGATTACCGCCACCGCCGTGATGATGCTATGGGAAAAGGGCCTCTTTCGACTCGATGATCCGATTTCCAAATACATTCCGGAATTTGGCAAGGCTCAGTTGCTGGAATCTTTCAATGAGGCAGACTCCTCATTTACGACCACTCCGGCTGAAAATCAAATCACTATCCGCCACCTGTTGACCCATACTTCCGGAATTGGATACGGGGTAATCGATGGCGACGAGCGATTCCGGAAAATGTACGCCAAAGCCGGCGTCATGGATCTGTTTACCGTGGAAGATATCACCATCGAAGAGAGCGTAAAGCGGCTTGCAAAGTTGCCACTGCATCACGAACCAGGATCAAAATTCACCTACAGCGAAGGCCTGGATGTTCTGGGCTATTTTATCGAATTGATGTCGGGTATGCCCTTCGATGAATTCCTACGAACGCACATTTGTGATCCGCTCGACATGGACGACACCTGGTTTTATCTGCCTGAATCCAAATACGACCGGCTTATCACTGTCCAGCGAAAAGATGAGAATGGAAAATGGGAACCGCTGCCCTATACGTTCTACGATCCGGATTATCCGATAAAAGGTGCCAGAAAATTCTTTTCAGGCGGGGCTGGTTTATGCAGCACAGTGGAAGATTATGCTACTTTCCTCCAGATGTATTTGAATGGCGGGGAATACGCAGGGGTCCGCCTGCTGAGTCGCACTACTGTCGAGTTTATGATGCAAAATCAGGTTGGAAATCTGCTCGGTGAATCGGGCAGCGATTATGGCATCGCTTTTGGCCTGGTGGATGAAAAAGGTGAAGCGAACGGCGGCCGGGGAAGCTTCGGCACCTTCGACTGGGGAGGGTATTTCAACACGCAATATTTTGCAGATCCGGAAGAAAATGTCATTGGATTGATTTTCAAACAAACGTCTGGGCCCACGGGGGATCAGACTGGCTGGAAATTCCGGCAAATGGTTTTTACGGCGATCGATGACTGAATAATCCAGGTTAAACATTTATGGGATTTTTTTCCCTGGTCTCCCCCCAAATGAGTACATTCATGGTCCAACAGATATTTTTATGAATATGGACATCTCACTTCTAGATTCCAATGCCACCAGAGACCTGGGAAGTCTGATCGATGTCTTCGAGGAGGTTTTTGAAACAGAACACGATGAAAGACCATCTTCAGAATATTTGAAAAATCTGCTCCGAGCACCTACTTTCAAAGCCGTCGTCGCAAAGATCGACGGGCAGGTTGTGGGTGGACTTACGCTCTATATCCTAAACCAATATTATTCCCCCAAACCACTGGCTTACCTGTATGACCTGGCGGTACTTGTGCAGCATCAGCGAAAAGGAATCGGCCGCAGTCTCATCGAGTTCACCCGTTCCTATTGCCGGGATCGGGGCGCAGAGGAATTGTTTGTTCAGGTGGACAAGGTTGACCTGTATGCCCTGGAATTTTACCGATCAACGAAACCTGCCAGCGAAGAACCCGTGGTCCATTTCACCTACCGGCTGAATGAGCATTCAGATTCTTTTTAGTCATTTACGATCTGCACCTGAAACCGGGATTTTTTTAGAGCAATTAAATGAAGTGACATGAAAACTATGGTGTTGGGTGCTAATGGTCGGACAGGGGTTCACCTGGTCAACCAATTATTGGAAAAAGGGGTAAAAGTGAAGGCCGTCATTCGGCCGACCAGTCAGATTCCGGAAACGTGGATGCCAACCGAATTACTGACGGTAGCCAGACTAGAAATCACCAGGGTACATACAGCAGAGATGACCAGACAATTAGAGGATTGTCAGGCTGTTGCCTGTTGTCTGGGTCATAGTCCATTCTATAGCAAACCCCACTTCCTGGTTTCCGACACGGCCAGATTGCTCAGTGAAGCTGCTACTCACAAGAACCGGCACTACCCTCTTAAAATGGTTTTTCTGAGTATTGCTGGTTATCACCATCCAGATTTGGATCCGCCCCGGTCCTCCATTGAAAAATGGATGTCCGGACTCCTTCGCCTGGTGTTCCCCCCGCTGCCCGATCACGAAAGAGCTGCGGATTATATGATCAATCATGTGGGAACCGAAAACCCGATCATTACCTGGTCAATGGTCAGGCCGGATATCCTGATTCAACGGGAAAAGATCAGCCCGTATTCAATACACCCCGCTCCGATCCGCAATCCATATTTCAATCCGGGGAAGGCCAGCCGGATCAATGTGGCTCGTTTTATGGCCACCCTGATAACCGACGAGGCCTCCTGGCACAATTGGGCAGGCCGGATGCCTGTTATTTATAATGTTTCGTAAAGAAATGCACCTGCCATTTGGAGATATAATATTATTCAAGATATGAGAAAACTAATTATGTGGAATATCATCTCCCTGGATGGATATTTCGAGGGGAATGAAAAATGGGACTTGCCTTTTCATCTTCGGATATGGGGCCCGGAACTTGAGAAATTCAGTATCGATCAGTTAAATGATATGGATTACCTGGTCTTCGGCCGGGTCACCTGGGCGGGCATGGCCGAACACTGGAAAAAGGAAACGGGTGAGATCGCCAGACTTATGAATGCTATGCCCAAGCTCGTAGCATCCAATTCACTCGTTTTAGCAGATTGGAACCAGTCCACTATTTTATCCGGCGATGTAGCTTCGGAAATTTCTCGTATTAAAAAAATGGAAGGAAAGGATATGTACGTGTTTGGCAGCGCAGATCTATCAGAAACCCTTATCCGCGAAGACTTATTTGATGAATACCGCATTGGCATCGCACCAGTAGTCCTGGGGAGCGGAAATCCGTTGTTCCGAACCGACGCGTTGCCCAAAAATCTGTCGCTGGTATCCAGCAGGACGCTTGAAACCGGTGGGGTCATACTGACCTATCGCCCGAGAGGTTAAAGGCCTATTGATTTTTTATTTCGAGCCACCTGTATAAAAGGGATTTCACTATATTACATTCCGACTCAGGATATTTTTGATAATCCTGATCAATCGGACAAACAGGGATTATGTAATTATAGGAATCAATTCTTCTTTTATGCTGATATCTGTACATCCAAAGCTACCCATGCGGGATAAAGCCGTAACCCGGGCCTATTATACCGACAAACTGGGGTTTACCGAATTTGGAAATATCGCGTACGATGATTATCTGATGATCGAAAAGGGTCATGTCCAAATCCATTTTTTCCTGTTTAGAGAACTGGACCCGAAAGAAAATTACGGACAGGTATATATCCGGACGGACCAGATCGACGCCCTGTATCAAACTTTGCTCGACAACCAGGTAGAGATTCATCCCAACGGGCATCTGAGTGACCGGCAATGGGGCCAGCGGGAATTTCATTTACTCGATCCGGACAACAACCTGTTGACATTCGGACAATCCATATGAGATCGATTTTTTCATCATCAAATTATACCGCATGAAAAATACGCTCCTCTTCATTCTGCTGTGCTTCTGCGGTTCCATCGCGGCACAAGTTCAATTTCCGGTTTTCCTCGAAGGAACCTGGAAAAAGGAAGGTCAGGAAATTTATGAACACTGGGACCTACTGAATGAACACTCGCTGATAGGGATTTCTTACCGCCTCCGGGATGACCAAATAAACATCACTGAATACCTCCGGATCTCCAGGGAAAAAGATCAAATTATCTATACCGCTACTGTATTGAACCAAAACCAGGGGAATGGGGTACCATTTTTACTCACCCGGTCAGATTCAGTATGGATTTTCAGCAATACGAACCATGATTTTCCCAGGGAGATTGAATACCGGAAGCAGGGGGATAACACACTACTGGTGAAGATATCAGATGGACATGAAAAGAGATTTACCTACGCCCTGCACAAACAAAATGTTCCGATTTTACCAGCCGACAGTACCATTTCCAATCCCAATTACGACGCCGCATTAGCCAGCCAATTGGGCGCGGATGATTACGGGATGAAGGGATTTGTCCTGATCCTGTTGAAGACCGGCCCCAATCAGTCTGATGACAAGGAATTCATCAGCCAGAGTTTCCGAGGGCACTTGGACAATATCAATAGATTGGTAGAGGAAGGGAAACTAATCGTCGCCGGGCCAATGGGTCGGAATGATAAGGCCTACCGGGGGATCTTCATTCTGGACGTGAGCTCTCTGGAAGAAGCTGAGTCCCTTTTGCAAACTGACCCTGCTATCAAAGCCGGCCTCCTGGAAGCCGAATTGTACAACTGGTACGGTTCAGCCGCGCTATCGACCTATCTGGAGGATTCCGATAAGGTGTGGAAGAAGCAGCCTTGAACGAATCGCGATAGCACCTTCCCGGACTTCATCCACCACGATCGGGGATATCAGTCGAACATAAGCCACCGGTTTGCGTTGTTGAATAATACCATTTAAATTAATAAACAATTCTTCGCCATCCGGTAAAACGTTAAATTCATGAATGATCCAATCGTACAACCATCCCAGTCTGAGCCGGTTGCACCGAATATCTACTACAAAGTGGACATCGTCGTCATCGGTGCAGGTCAGGCAGGCTTGTCGGCTGCCTACCACCTGAAAAGAAAGGGTATTGAGTCTGGAAAAGGATTTGTAGTGCTGGATGACGAATTCGGTGCGGGAGGGGCATGGCAGCATCGTTGGGATTCTCTGACGCTGAGCAACGTAAACGGGATCAATGACCTGCCTGGAATGCGCTTTGATGCGGCAGTGGATACAGATCAGACCATGTTGCAGGCCAATGTGGCAGTACCCGAATACTTTGAAAAATATGAGAAAAAATTTGACCTGCCTGTGATACGCCCCATCCGGGTCGAAGAGGTCACCGAGCGTAGCGGTCGATTCCTGATCAAGACCAACGGACCACATTTCAGTGCCCGGGGCATTATCAATGCTACAGGAACCTGGAAAACACCTTTCTGTCCCAAATATCCGGGTTGGGATCGATTCAAAGGCCAACAATTGCACACCGGTGATTACCAAACTGTGGAAGCATTCAGAGGCCAGCACGTAATCATCGTGGGAGGCGGGATATCTGCGCTCCAATTGTTGGGAGAAATTTCCAAAGTGACCCGTACCACCTGGGTGACCCGACGACCACCGGATTTCCGGGATTACGAATTCACTCCGGAGCACGGACGAAAAGCGGTCGAAATGGTGGAACATAGGGTACGCCATGGATTACCACCCAAATCAGTGGTTTCCGTAACCGGTCTTCCGATTACTCCAGCTATCAGGGACATGATGGATAGGGGAATCCTTGATCGCAAACCGATGTTCTCAGAAATCACCGAAACCGGAGTCCGATGGGCGGACGGTACGTCGCTGGAAGCTGATGTAATTTTCTGGAATACGGGATTTCGCCACTCGCTGGATCATCTGGCTCCACTACAATTGATGAACGAACACGGAGGCATCAGTATGTCGGGCCGATTGGCCACTCAGGTCGCCGCCAATCCCAGAATTCATCTGACAGGCTATGGTCCTTCTGCCTCAACCATTGGTGCAAATCGCGCCGGAAGAGCAGCAGCAGAGGAATTGATCGATTACCTTCAATTGTAAAATCCGGTTCGCTGT
>CBFGVZ010000213.1:0-5846 GCA_965652315.1 uncultured Saprospiraceae bacterium
GAAAGCCAATTGCCATCGGACAAAAAAAGAAAATTCCGGCTGATGCAATCCATCCAGCCCCATCGTGATCTGACCGTGCGCATCGGTATCACAGGCAGTCCCGGGGTGGGTAAAAGTACTTTCCTCAATGGTTTTGGACAGCTTTTCAAGAATACGAGTTTCAACATTGCCATATTGACAATTGATCCGTCCAGCTCGGGAACCGGTGGAAGCATTCTGGGGGATAAAATCCGCATGAAAGAGCTTAGCGAAATGGATCAGGTTTACATCCGGCCCAGTCCAAGTAAAGGCGTTTTAGGTGGTGTCAACCTGACGACCTGGGAAACTGTACAGTTGTGTGAAGCCGCCGGATTTGATTTTATTTTTATTGAAACGGTAGGCATCGGGCAGTCGGAAATTGAAGTGAGAAATCTCGTGAATGAAACCTGGTACCTCACCATGGCCCGGTCCGGAGACGAAATTCAGGGGATCAAACGGGGTATCCTGGAGGAGGTAGACCGGATTATCATCACCAAAGCAGACCTGGACCCGGACGGAGCGAAGCAAACGATGGCAATGATGCGTCAATCCCTGAAAACCATGCAATCCAGATCAGAGGAACCGTCGTTCTATCAATTGTCACCATTCAGACCTGAATCCATGGCTTCATTGTACGAAGATGTGATTTCCCTGGAATCAAAGCCTCTGGATCCGGACCAAATTAGATTTTGGTTTCATCGGGGCCGGGAAGAAACGATCCAGCGATGGATTCAAAACGACACCCGACTGGGAATTCAATCTACGATTCTGCTTCAGCAGGTGCTAAATGGCGAAACCGATCACTGGTCGGCGATGACGAAATTGGAAAATGAATTGGAAAAATTATGGCGAAAGTAGTACTGATCGTATCCGTAATGTTGTTGTCCTATGGCTTTGGCCAGACCCAACCCGTTGACTGGCAGCCACCTATTCAGGGACAGGTATTGCTTTCAGGAACATTTGGTGAATTGAGAGGCAGTCACTACCACGCCGGCATCGATATCAAAGCCAACGTATCAGGTCCTCAGGATATCCTGGCCACCGCTGATGGTTATGTCAAAGAAGTGCGGGTGCGTGGTGGATCATACGGCAATGCACTGATCTTACAGCACCCCAACGGATACCGCTCGCTCTATGGGCACCTGGATCATTTTATTCCAGAACTGGATTCACTGGTTTACGCGCACCAATATGATCAAAATGCATTTGAAGTTACCATAGAACTGGATTCTGCACAATTTCCCGTACAACAGGGCATGAAGATAGCAGTGATGGGTAACACAGGTTATTCGTTTGGCCGTCACCTTCATTTTGAAGTCCGGCATGTATCTGGTACCATGTACAACCCCCTCCTCGTACTACCTGAGTTGCAGGATGACACGCCGCCCCAGTTTCGCAACCTCAAAATCAATTACCACGATGAGTGGGGGCGAGAATTTCAGGAAAAGATTATTTCAGTCCGCGCATTAGGCAATGGTCGATATAGTGCCGGCAACCTGGTGCTCAATACATTTAAATATTCCCTGGGTGTGGACGTCGTGGACCTCCATCGGAACACACACAACCGCAACGGAATATACAGCATCGAAATGCTTCAGGACACAAACCGGGTTTACTTTTCGGTTCTGGATTCTCTAAGTGCTGACGATCGGAAATACTATGAGGAACACATCGATCACATCGATTCCCCGGAATCACAAGCGATATACCACAACCTCCGGTACGCCAGTCAGGATATCACAACCCAATTACAAAACTCCCAGGCCGGACTATTCCGGCTACTTCCATTTCTGACACAGGAATACACCGTAATCGCCACGGATTATCAGGGCAACCGTTCTTCGCTGACCTTTTCCATCCGGCAGGTGGAAAACCCATCTATTGACTACGAGTGGATGTACAATTACGTCATCCCGGCCGGAGTGGCCAGTCGGGTACATCTGGACCAGTATGCGATCATTTTCCCCGAAAAAACTTTCGCCCGTGATCAAAGGTTATACATCTACGAGGAAATCACAGTGCAAGACGGTGAACCGGTTGTCATGATCCATATGAATGAAGATCAGATTCCTCTTTATGAGGCTCCTCTCCTCGTTCTTGCGTCGGATATGCCGGAAAAAGAGAAACAATCCTGGACGCTGGCCCGGTGTACAGGAAATGGATATTCTGCGATCAGAACGATGCGCGAAAAAGAACGATTTGCTGCTAGAATAGGCAGGATGACCAGCTACTGTCTGATCCGGGATACCATTCCACCCCGTATTGAATTTCAACCCCAAAATAGCCGATTATGGTACTTCAGAGTGAGGGATGATATGCATGCATTTTCCAGTCTGAAATATTCCGCAAAGGTCAATGGCCAGTGGGTATTGGTAGGTGCCGATGACAAAAACAACCGGTTGTTTTTCAGAGATTTTGACCGTTTCCGAATCAATGGTACCAATCGCTTCGAACTTCAGGTTACAGATGCCTGTGGAAACACTGCTGTATTCGAAAAATCGTTCTGAAATGACTGCAATCGTGAGTTTTGCTATGGAATTGAATATTGCTCCCTTTGTATCCAGATCTCAAAAGTAAATTTCATAACATTGGCGCAGAATTCGAAAAAAGTCGTACTTTTGCACCATTCAAAACACCACGACAGCGTCATAACAGGTTAATAATCATCTACTTACGAACAACAATCATGGTGTTTATTCTTTCGATCAAAATTTTTTCATGACATTTTCAGAATTAAAATTAATTAAACCCATACTCCGGGCATTGGATGAAAAAGGGTACGAAAATCCGACATCCATCCAGGAACAGGCCATTCCGCATATTCTTCAGCATTCCGACATTCTCGGTTGCGCCCAAACGGGGACCGGAAAAACAGCTGCGTTTGCCCTGCCCATCATCCAAAACGTCAACCGCTTCAAAGAGCGAAATCAGTACAGTAGTGGAATTCTGGCGCTCATCGTCAGTCCTACCCGCGAACTGGCGTTGCAGATCGATGAAAACATACGCGCCTATTCCAAATACACCAACCTGAAGCATACCGTGATTTTTGGTGGCGTCAATCAAAACCGGCAGGTCCGTAAACTAAGTAATGGGGTTGATATTCTGACGGCAACCCCCGGACGGTTGCTCGACCTGGTCAACCAGGGATTTGTCGATCTGAGTGAGGTTCAGGTCTTCGTACTGGATGAAGCTGACCGGATGCTTGACATGGGTTTCATCCATGATATTCGCAAGATTATAGAGCAGCTTCCTGAACGCAGACAATCTTTGTTTTTTTCGGCGACGATCCCTGACAATATTATCGATCTGTCCCGCTCTATTCTGACGAACCCGGTTCGGATAGAGGTTTCTCCTTCGGCTCCAACTGCTGATACCGTTCGTCAGTACATATATTACACTAACCGGCAAACCAAAAATGATTTGTTGCTCCATATTCTGGAGGACGAGGAAAAGGATCAGGTATTGTTGTTTTCGCGGACCAAGCACGGTGCCAACAAATTGGCCCGGAAACTATCCCAAAACAGCATTAAAGCTGCCGCCATCCATGGTGATCGTTCCCAAAATCAGCGTGAACAAGCACTGAAGGATTTTAAAAAGGGCAAATTGCGTGTTCTTGTGGCCACGGATATCGCCTCCAGGGGCATCGATATTGACAAATTGCAATACGTCATCAATTATGACATCCCCAATGAATCAGAAACTTATGTCCACCGCATTGGCAGGTCGGGAAGGGCCGGCGAGCAGGGTGTAGCCATTTCCATCAGCGAGCCGGAAGAAAATGACTTTGTCCGCGATATCGAGAACCTGATCCGAAAAAAAATCGAAGTGGTGCAGGACAACCCTTTTCCACAGACCGACCAACCCATGACAGCCGCGGAGAAAAAGGAATGGAACAAGGAAAAGGCCCGCAGACGCAACGAATTCTTCAGAAATCGCAAATCATCAAGGAGTCAAAACACGAAAAATGGCCAGGCCAGTCGTAAATCAAAAGGTTATGGTGGTCGAAAAGGACGCTGATTGCGGATTATTGAACTGATTCAATTTTCTGGTATTTGGAATTGGATTTCCGTTCATTATCATTTTGTCGGCATCCGATCATGACAACTTATAATGCCGTACTTTCCTTCTCTGAGGATAACCCATAGATGGACAGAGACCAAGTATCTCCCGGAAAATCCGGAAAACAGGTTTGAGAATGATAATTTTATCATTACTTTGGCTTTGTTTCAATTGATTGCTATCCGGAATTTATGGAAAAAACCAAACATATCGCCATCGCAGGAAATATCGGAGCTGGCAAAACGACTTTGACCCACAGTCTGTCTAAATATTTCGGCTGGGAAGCCCATTACGAAAACACGGATACCAATCCCTACCTGAAGGATTTTTATGATGACATGAAACGATGGGCCTTTCATCTTCAAATCTATTTTCTTAACAGCAGATATGAACAGATTGTAGAAATTCAGCAAGGAGATAAGACCGTCATTCAGGACCGAACGATTTATGAGGATGCGTACATTTTTGCGCCCAACCTGCTTGAAATGGGGCTGATGTCAAGTCGGGATTTTAACAACTATTTCGACTTGTTTCAGACGATGAATGCCCAGATATCCCCACCGGATTTGTTGATCTATGTCCGTGCGGGTATCCCTACACTGGTGTCCCATATCCAAAACCGGGGCCGAGAATATGAAGGAAATATGAGCCTGGATTATTTGAAAAAATTAAACAAACGGTATGAGGATTGGGTTAGTTCATATAATGATGGGCCGGTATTGGTCATAAATTCGGATGAATTGGATTTCAAAGATGATCCTACCGATCTGGGAACGGTAATCGACATGGTTTCCAGTCAGTTACACGGGTTGTTTTAAAAAGTCAAAATGGATTTTAAAATTTTTCAAGAAAAAATAGAAGCTACTGATACTACGCTGGTAGCTGTGTCCAAAACACACGGGCCTCAGCGGATCCAGAATATCTATGATCTCGGCCAGCGTGATTTCGGTGAGAATAAGGTGCAGGAAATGCTGGAGAAGAAGAAAGTATTGCCAGATGATATACGCTGGCATATGATAGGTCATCTCCAGTCGAATAAGGTGAAGTATATCGTGCCATTTATACATTTGATTCATAGCCTGGACCGGATTTCCCTGGCCAAAGAAATTAACAGGCAAGCCCGAATTGCCGAGCGGGAAGTTTCTGTGCTACTCCAGATTAAAATTGCAAAAGAAGATTCCAAATTTGGCATAAATCCAAATGATATCGAACAATTTATGCAATCTTATCTCAATAAAAATTATAACAATATTCGAATCAGGGGCGTGATGGGAATGGCCACTTTTACTGATGATGAAACTCAGATTCGAAAAGAATTTGAATTGTTGGAGCGTATTTTTGCACAACTCAAAAACCAGTACTTCCCGACGGATGAAAGTTTTCGGATCAAGAGCTATGGCATGTCCGATGATCATGAATTGGCCATTGAGACAGGGAGTAATATGGTCAGGGTGGGCAGCCTGATTTTCGGACAAAGGAATTATACGAACTATCCTTCATGACCGGCACCTTCCAAGAACAGAAATATCACCGTTTGGGAAACTTACATCGTAGGTATTTATATAAACCAGTCGGAATTTTCCAGTGAAAAGGGTCCAGGCCATTTTAATTAAAGCTTGACAAACCCGGATTTTGCGTGGTATTTGCCTTATCCCGAATTATTCATCACATATAGTCTGAAAAAGATGCATTATATTGAATATCAATCAATACCAACAACCAAAGTTATAAAGGGGTATGACTGAACGAAATCCCCGTCAGGGGATTGA
>CBFGVZ010000214.1:0-5837 GCA_965652315.1 uncultured Saprospiraceae bacterium
TGGAATTGGTAGACACGCTAGACTTAGGATCTAGTGCCGCGAGGCTTGGGGGTTCAAGTCCCTCCACCCGCACACAATTTAGGGAAGAAGAGGAGAAGGTAAAAGGTGGAGGGACGAGAAGTTTATCCCGGCGGGAGTCGGGAAGTCCCTCCACCCGAAGGGGGTTAGGTCAATGTCGATGTTGAGTCGGGATATTTTCCGTAAGGGGAAAGTGGGTATTTACTGACGATCAGCAGTAACCAGTCTTTTTGCCTGCACAAAAAAAATAATAAAATACATGAAAATCGATTACACGAATACCGGCGGCCAGACTGCTCAGGTGAAAGTTACGATTGAACCGGAGGATTACATAGGTTCGTTTGATTCGGAATTGAAAGAATATCAGAAAAAGGTCAATCTTAAAGGGTTCCGGAAAGGTAAGACTCCAAAATCCATGATCCGGAAAATGTACGGAGTTGGCATTTTGTCAGAAATTGTGACAAAAAAGCTTCAGAGTGGTTTGGATGAATATCTTAAAGAAGAGAACATCGATATAATTGGTCGGCCAATTCCTGCAGAAAACCAGGAACCCATTCGATTCGAAACGGGCAATAAAAAGGAATATTCCTATACGTTTGATGTGGGTCTCAAACCTGATTTTGAGCTTGATGTACTTTCAGAATCCTTTCATTATTACGACACCGAAATCCCGGATGAAACCATCGATAAGGAAATCGAAACGCTCAGATTACAGGCCGGTAATCAAGTCCAGGTCAAGTCTGATTTTGAAAATGGTGATCTGATATATTTCAATGGCTGGGAACTGGAGGCTGATGAAATTAAAAAGAATGGCCTGGAAGCGAGTTTTGATGTAGAGGTCAGTATGATGAGGGAGGATTTCAGGGCAGAAGTGCTTTCACGGGAGATAGGTGATCAGCTGGACGTCAATATTTACGAGGTAGAAGAAGATCTTTCGGATGAACAAGTCCGAAAATATCTTTTGCAATTGGATGATGACGAAATGGATCGGGAGGTCAACGCCGAATTTCGCCTTAAAATAGTAGATGCCCGACGACAGGAGCCGGCAGATGTGGACGAGAAATTCCTGGAACAGTATTTTGGGGAGGATGTGAAGACCGAGGAAGAGGCGCGTGAACTGATTCGAAAACAGATTAAGGCCGGTTTTGATCAACAGGCAGACAATCTGACCTTTTCTGAGGTGCGGACCAAGTTGTTGGACGAGGTAGAAATGGAGATGCCCGATGAATTTCTAATTCGATTGCTGAAAACAAACCAGGAGCAAGACAGCACCGATACCCAACCAAGTGATGAAGTTGCAAAGCAATATGAATCGAATTTGAAGAGAATTTTTCGATGGGATCTGATCGAAGATAAATTAGTCAAAAAATACGATATTGTAGTAGAGGAACAGGAGATCGTCCATGAAATCTCGGGGCAAATCCAGCGGTATTTGCCTGCACAGCAGCTGACGAACGAAGTGTACAATCAGGTACTCCAATCCATGCTCCAGAGTGAGGAACAGGTTATGCAGGCATCCAGACGAGTACAGCAAGCTAAAGTATTCAACGCGTTGAAAGCGGATTTAAATCTGGATAAAGAGATCATTTCACCCGAAGCCTTCAATGAGAAATTGAAGGAGCTGAATGAAGCCAATCGCGGTGAACCGGATGAAACCTCGATTCCGCAAAGTACCGGGGATGTCGAAACTGAGGAGGAATGAGCATGCAGGGGAGAAGAGGAAATTAACCTGGTCGAATAAACAATTTATGCGTTCAGTTTTTATCCATTAAAATTAAACCAATGAATTACGGAGAAGAATTTAAAAAATTTGCAGTCAAGGACCAGGGAATCAATTCTGCTCATCTTGACAAGACTCTGGGTGCTCTGGTGCCCAATATTCATGGATTTACGCCCCAGGTAATCGAGGAACGAAAGATGAATATTGTCGGAATGGATGTATTTTCCCGCCTGATGATGGACCGTATTATTTTTCTCGGTGTTCCGGTTAATGATTACGTATCTAATGTGGTCCAGGCACAATTGCTATTTCTGGAAAGTACCGACGCTAAGAGAGATATCCAAATGTTTATCAATAGCCCCGGAGGATCTGTGATCGATGGCATGGGAATCTACGATACCATGCAATACGTGAGCCCCGATATTGCAACCATATGTACTGGTCTGGCTGCGTCCATGGGAGCCGTGCTCCTGGCCTCCGGCAACAAAGGCAAAAGAACCTGTCTTCCACACAGTAGGGTAATGATTCATCAACCATCCGGTGGGATGCAGGGTCAGTTTTCCGATATGGAAATTTCTTACAACCTGATCAAGCAACTTCGCAAGGACCTGTACAGTATTCTAGCCAAACACACCGAAAAAACCTTTGACCAAATCGAACAGGATAGTGATCGGGACAATTGGATGATGGCCCACGAAGCCAAAGAATACGGACTTGTGGATGAAGTACTGGAACGTCCGGCTTCCGGAGTGTGATTTATCCGGCAATGTTTTGTATCTTGTAAAATAATCTAAGGGAAGGATGGAAGATAAAGTTAAATGTTCATTTTGTGGACGTACAAAAAAGGATGCTTTGGTGTTGATAGCCGGTATCAACGGCCATATATGTGAATTATGTGTAGAACAGGCGCACGACATTATACATTCCGAACTGGAATCAGGCAAATCTAAAGGTGACAGTCAGAAAGTCTATGGTCAGTTACCGAAGGGTATGACGCCCAAATCCATAAAGGCATTTCTGGATGAATACGTCATCGGCCAGGACAGTGCCAAAAAATATCTGTCGGTAGCGGTATACAATCACTACAAGCGAATTTCGCAGCAGATGATCAGCAAGGATGATATCGAGATCGAGAAAAGCAACATCCTGTTTGTTGGCCGGACCGGAACGGGCAAGACGCTGATGGCCAAGACCATCGCCAAATTGTTAAACGTACCCTTTACCATCGTAGATGCTACTGTATTCACAGAATCCGGGTACGTGGGAGAAGATGTCGAAAGCATTTTATCCAGACTCCTACAGGTATGCGATTACGATGTCGATGCCGCAGAAAAAGGGATCGTTTATATCGACGAGCTCGATAAAATCGCCCGGAAGAATGACAATCCGTCAATTACCCGGGATGTGTCTGGTGAAGGCGTGCAACAGGGCTTGTTGAAATTGCTGGAAGGCGCGGAGGTTAATGTGCCGCCATACGGAGGACGAAAACATCCCGAACAGCGGATGATCACCATCAATACGGAAAAGATCCTTTTTATCTGTGGAGGCGCCTTTGACGGGGTAGAGAAGATCATCTCCCGAAGACTCAATACCTCGGTCATCGGATACAAATCTAAAGACCACTCCGTACGGAATGAGGATAATGTACTTGAATACGTCAACCACCATGACCTGAAACAATTTGGTTTGATCCCGGAATTATTGGGACGGATCCCTATCCTCACATACCTCGATCCGCTGGACAAGGATGCTTTGGTCGAAATTTTGACCAAACCCAGAAACGCACTGATCAAACAGTACCAAAAATTATTTGACCTGGAAGGAATTGAATTGCATCTGACAGATGGAGCGATTCAATTTATAGCGGAAAAAGCGCTGGATTATAACCTGGGTGCCCGGGGACTGCGCAGTATCTGCGAAGCTATTATTATTGATGCGATGTATGAAATGCCTTCTCGCAGCGATGTAGATCGGCTGGTCATCGATAAAGCTTACGCCCAGCGGGAATTTGACAAATCCAAAATAAAAAAATTGGGCGAAGCGGCATAATTGTCCAGAAGTTTCCTACATTTACGGTTCAATTTAACAAAAAGATAGGTCAGCCGGGTATGGAATGATATCCGGCTTCCTTTTTTTTAGCGGACTCAATATCATGATTTGCTCTTTTATACAATTGAGTTTGCAAATGGCCTGACTGGAAGTTCTTCAGGGGACAGCCATGGATGTGATGGGAAATGACAGTCGCCCCCAATGAAACTTTTTTTATCTTCGCGATTTATAACCACTGGAGTTCGATGTCTGAATTGTCAAAACAAAGGAAGGATGAAATTTTTGAAGGGGAACTTTTACCCAATATCGATGCTTTGCACACCTTCGCCTACCACCTGACCTTCCATGAAGACGATGCCAAAGACCTCGTCCAGGAAACTTTTTTGAAAGCCTATCGGGCATTAGATTCTTACGAACCGGGAACTAATGCAAAAGCCTGGTTGTTCAAAATTCTAAAGAACGCTTATATCAATCAATACCGGAAGAAGGTACGCCGGCCGACCAAGGTAGATTATGAAGATTATATAGGCTATCAAGACAGGGAGGATCAGGCATCGATCGATTTTATGGATTTGCGGGAAGAGATTTTTGATCATCTAATCGGCGATGAGGTGACCTCCGCGGTGAACGCTCTGCCGGTTGATTTTCGGGCAGTCATTTTACTGTGTGACGTGGAAGATTTTACCTATGAAGAGATTTCCAAAATTATTGATATTCCCATCGGTACCGTTCGGTCCCGCCTTCACCGGGCACGTAACATGCTCAAGGAAAAGTTGGCAGAATATGCCCGCCGAATGGGTTATGAAGACAAACGGGGACAGAAACAAATCAAAAATAGTTCGGGAAACACCACTTTCGGAGCAGATTCTGAGGAAGAATGAATTTTAATTTACCAATGCTATAAAATACAACATAAAATGGATAACGGTAACATTGATCAAAACAGAGTGCAGGAGAAAATTTCACTCTATCTGGATAATGCCCTGGACCCGGTCCAAAGACAGGAATTTCTCCATCAGATCCAATCCGATCCCTTTTTGAATCAGGCTGTAGAAAAAGAAAAACATTTCAGGCTTGTCATCAAGAACAACCTCGACCGCCCTAAGCTCGAGCCTGATTTTATCCAGTATATCAAGAATAAAATTCATTGACAAGTGGCCGACCTTTCCGAACCTATTTCCCCAACAGGTCCTAAAGAATTTTGAGTTTTTTTGACTCAAGCGATACATTATAAAAAAAAATAATATATTTGTGTCGTTGGTTCCTGTTCAGGCTTCTTTGTTGTCAACCATCCGTTAAATTTTTCGAAAACGAGGGCTGTACGGGTAGATTTTTGTACATTTAACATACTTAAGGCGAGTTCATGAAGAAAACTTTACTGATTACATATTTTACATTCATGATTACCGTAGTGTTCTCACAAAGCGGTTTTTCCGTTTATCCGGCTTCGGCATCTCTCGAAATAGAGGATCCGGATCAGGGGGAGTACGTGAGCCATGGTTATGTGGTAAATACCAGCGACGCTGAGATCACCCTGCGTTGGGTCAAAGAAGTCCAATCCAAGCCGGACGTATCAGCCGCTGCGATTTGCGATAATGTTCTGTGTTATGACCCTTCGGTCAATGAAAGCGAATTTACAATAGCAAAAGGTGATTCCAGCAATTTTGATTTTCACTACTATCCCAATGGAAATGGCGGCGCCGCTGTTTATAAGGTGTTTGTTCAGGAAGTAGGGGACGTGGAAAATGAAACAAATGTGACCTTTACCATGACCGATGTGACAACGGATGCATTTGGTCTGGGACAGGAGGATGTCCGGGTTTACCCTAATCCGGCCACCGATTATTTTTCGGTCGATGGCATAGATAATCTGAAGGAGGTCGTGGTAATCAATCTCGTGGGACAGGAAGTGAAGCGATATACGGCTTCCATGAATACCAAATATGATGTGTCGGAACTGATACGTGGCCTTTATCTGATTCGGCTGATTGATGATAAGGAGAAAGTAGTGAAGACCATCCGGCTTAGTAAGAGATAAACTTTCCTTTGC
>CBFGVZ010000215.1:0-5810 GCA_965652315.1 uncultured Saprospiraceae bacterium
ACCGCCACCAGCGACACTTCCGGTAGATCCAATCCCTCCCGGAGAAGATTCACCCCGATCAGCACATCGAAAATACCAAGCCGGAGTTGTTGAAGAATTTCCACCCGCTCCATGGTATCTACTTCTGAGTGGATATACCGGCATTTGATATCGAGTCTCTGCATATAATCGGTCAGTTCTTCAGCCATCCTTTTAGTCAGTGTGGTCACCAGTACGCGCTCACCCACCTGAATCCGCTTATCGATTTCATCGAGCAAGTCATCCACCTGATTGTAACTGGGCCGCACTTCGATGGGCGGGTCCAGAAGACCTGTCGGCCGCACGACCTGTTCCACGATCACACCTCCCGTTTTTTCCAGTTCATACTCCGCAGGAGTTGCGCTGACATATACGATCTGGTTGGTCAGATCTTCAAACTCTTCAAAGCTCAATGGTCTGTTGTCCATGGCCGAAGGCAACCGAAATCCGTAATTGACGAGGTTCATTTTCCGGGCTCGGTCACCGCCCCACATGCCACGGATCTGAGGAAGTGTGACATGGCTTTCATCGATCATGGTCAGATAATCATCGGGGAAATAATCCAGCAAACAGAACGGTCTGCTACCAGGTTGTCGGCCGTCAAAGAACCGGGAATAGTTTTCCACCCCGTTACAATAACCGAGTTCGCGGAGCATCTCCACATCAAAAGTCACCCGCTCGTGGATACGGGCAGCTTCAAAATGACGTCCGTCCGCTTCAAAATATTTTTCCTGGTCATGCAATTCATCTTCTATGTCCCGGATTATCTGATTCATTCTTTCCTTGGGTGCCAGATACAGGTTTGCGGGAAAAATGGCGGAGTGCTCCAGCCGTTCAATGCTTTTACCCGTTTCGATTTCCAAACGTTCGATCTCCTCGATTTCATCGCCAAAAAAGGTCACCCGGTAGCCGTAGTCCACGTAGGGTAAATTGATGTCGACCGTATCCCCGCGGACCCGGAAGGTTGCACGGTCAAATTTGTTCTCGGTCCGGGAGTACAGGCTCCCCACCAGTTGATGCAGAAAACTGTTTCTCGACATCACTTTTCCTTCATGAATCCGAATAATTCCGGTTTTAAAATCTTCGGGATTACCCATACCGTAAATGCATGATACGGAGGCCACAATGATGACGTCCCGACGGCCGGAAAGTAAGGAGGAAGTAGCGCGCAGGCGGAGTTTGTCAACTTCTTCGTTTATGGAAAGATCCTTTTCGATATAGGTATCTGAAGAAGAAATGTAAGCTTCTGGCTGGTAGTAATCGTAATAAGAGACGAAATATTCAATTGCATTATCCGGAAAAAATTCCGTAAATTCCCCGTAAAGTTGTGCGGTCAGGGTTTTGTTGTGCGTAATGACCAGCGTGGGTTTGTTTACATTGGCGATGACATTGGCCATCGTAAAGGTCTTTCCGGAACCCGTTACACCCAGTAGCACCTGGGCATCTTCGCCGGCCAGGATGCCTTGGGTCAGGGCTTCGATCGCCTGGGGCTGATCGCCGGTGGGTTGATATGTTGATTTTAATTTAAATGCCATAACGTCGATACCAACAAACCTGAGTAAGTATGGTTCCTGAACGGTGAAATTTTAGCAGAACCGGACCTGTAATAAAAAGGAAATTAAACCGTATTCAAAACAAGCCGACTGGCCGGCCTGTTTAATAAAATACAGGACGATATCACTTCAATTATATGTCATATGAACATTGTAATCCATAGAATCTACGAATATACGGAACCGCAGGACGAAATTCGCATCCTTGTGGATAGATTATGGCCCCGGGGTATTTCCAAAGCAGAGGCCCGACTGGACGATTGGTGGAAGGATCTGGCCCCGAGTAATGAATTGCGGACCTGGTTTGGTCACGATCCGGAAAAATGGGCGGAATTCCGGAAGAAGTATATCGCCGAGTTGGACGGTATGAAGTCAGAGATATCTAAAAAACTTGAAAAACTGGATCTCCGCAAAAAGATATGCCTGTTATACGGAGCTAAAGACGAGAAACACAATCAAGCCGTAATACTGAAGGCATATCTGGAAGCTTTAGAAAGGTAATACTCTCTTCCCACTATTCTGTCCGGAATGCCTTATCCCGGATTATGCATGAAGCAAATCATGTCCAAAATTGAGATGAATGTATGTAGCCAAAACTCCAGGGTCCTGTGAACGATAGGAGCAGTTTCATCTTAGCCGAATTATTCATCACATACAGTCCGAAAAAGATGCATTATATTGAATACCAATCTAATATTGTTTCAAAATTGAGGACTCCTTGAAATAGCTCACTATGCCAGAGCCTAGCGCCTCATTCTGCCACGGGGACTTCTTCTACTTTTTCCGGCTTTTTCTTTTCCTCTTTTTTATGGAAGTTGCCGGAGAAGAAATCCCGGTAAAATATGAGCAAAATAACCATGCCAGAGAAAATACTGGAATCTGCCACATTAAATACGGGACGGAAGAATTGAAAGGGCTGGCCACCGAAATATGGCACCCATTCCGGCCACTGGGTATTGATCATAGGAAAGTAAAACATATCAACTACTTTTCCATGGAAGAGACTGGAATATCCCCCTTCAGGCGGCATAAATTGTGCGATTCCGTCGGGTGTAAAGCCACTTTCAGAAAATATCACCCCATAAAACACACTGTCAATAATATTGCCTATCGCTCCGGCAAAAACAAGGGCCAGAGCCATAATCATACCCATGTTTTCCTTACGTTTGATCAAATAATTGATAAAATAGGCCAGAATTGCAACGGTGATAATGCGAAAGGTAGTTAGTGCGAGTTTTCCCCAGTCGCCCCCAAGACTCAGTCCAAAGGCGGCTCCGTTATTTTCCACGAAATGCAAATAAGCCCAGTCCTGACCCAGGATGGGTATTTGTTCATGATAATAAAAATGGGTTTTGATGTAAATTTTGGAAGCCTGATCGATCACCAGAATGACCATCACGAGCAAAATAATTCTAAGTCTCTTATTCACGCAGCAGTATTTTTATTCTTCAAATTCGGAAGGGTCGAAGTCGTCACTTCCCTGGTGAACGTTTTGTTTTTGAAGGGGATTTTCATGCCAGGTTTTATACTTGCGTCGGTTGCGGATGGTGTCCACTGCGAGATACAAAGCCTGCCGGAGCGATTGTGGATCGGCATTGTTCTGACCGACGATATCAAATCCGGTACCATGATCCGGAGAAGTACGTACTACCGGCAATCCGGCCGTAAAATTCACACCACGCCCAAAACTCAACAATTTAAAGGGTACTAAGCCCTGATCGTGATACATCGCCAGGATACCATCGTATTTCCGGTATTCTCCACTTCCGAAAAAGCCATCCGCAGCAAAAGGGCCAAACACCAGGCTGCCGCCTTTTTTGGTTTCGATTACAGCAGGTCGGACAATCTGATCATCTTCGTTCCCGATGACCCCTCCATCGCCGGAATGCGGGTTTAGACCCAGGACCGCGATCAACGGTTTTTCTTTCCCAAAATCCTGTACCAGCATCTGATGCATGATGTCGATCTTTTCCCTGACCAGTTCTTTCGTGATTCTCAGACTGACCTCACTAATGGGTACATGGTTGGTCACGAGGCCTACACGAAGATCATCATTTATCATACACATCAGTGATTCCCGGACGTCAAAAAAACGGGTAATATACTCCGTATGGCCGGGAAAACCAAAATTTACCCTGGCCATGGCCTGTTTGTGAATGGGTGCAGTGACGATTGCATCAATTTCCCCTGCTTTCAGATCCTGTACGGCCCGTTCCAGGGACAAAGCTGCATATTTTCCACCCTCTTCAGTTATCTCCCCCAGGTTAATGTTGACATTCTCGGACCATACATTGAGGATGTTAATGGTATCTGCCTTGATTTGACCGGCGGCGGAAATATTTACAAAATCGAATTGCCGGGGCTCTACGATATTTTTATGATATGAAATTACTTTGGAAGAACCATAAATGATGGGGACACACTGGTGGAAAATACGTTCGTCGGATAGGGTCTTTATGATGACCTCCGGACCAATGCCGTTTACATCCCCTATTGTGAGTCCTATTTTAGGCTTGTACATATTTAAGTATTACTTTAGGCCGATTATTCTTAACGTCGCAAAGTTAAAAAAAAGCACATCAAGCACCGTATAATATCGATGAAGGCAAAGAAATCTTTCGGACAGCATTTTCTCAGGAACACCCATCTGACCGCTAATATGGCTGGTGTGATAATCGATCACCAGGCCGGAGAAAGAGTCCTGGAAGTAGGCCCTGGAAAGGGTGCCCTGACCCGGGACCTACTGGCTGTGGCGAAGGAATTCAAGGCTGTGGAGCTCGATCGGGATATGATAGACTATTTGTTGGAGGAAGGAATTCTACGGGATGATCAACTTATCCGAAAAGACTTTCTGGAATTGGATCTCGGACAGTTGTTTGCCGGGAAGGAATTTACACTGGTGGGTAATTTTCCTTACAATATCTCTTCGAAGATCGTGCTCAACATGCTGTATCATCAGGAGTTGATCCCTTTCGCCATGGGGATGTTTCAGTATGAAATGGCCCGACGTATTACCGGTTCCATGAACAGTAAGGATTACGGTTCTCTTTCTATTCTCAGCCAGCTTTTTTATGACTGTAAAATACTATACCGGGTTAAGCCTGGTGATTTCAATCCTCCACCTAAGGTTCATTCCGCGGTGGTACAGTTTGTCCGAAGGGTGGAACAGCCTGACCTGCCCGTTCGTACCCTTGAAAAGTATCTACGCCGGGCTTTTGCTCACCGGCGGAAAAAGATTAGGAACAATCTGTCTGCGGATTGCCAAGTTGAAATTTTAAACGAGATGGGGTTGGCTGATCTGCGGGCAGAGCAGATCCCAGTTGAGGTTTTTGTAGAATTAATTCGGAGATTGGAAGCGGAATAAGGGTCATGAGGCCGTATGACTATTCCCCTTCTATTCTGATCTTATCCTTCCATTGAAAACAATACATCCTGCAGCTCGGAGTGTTTTCGGAAAACATTGGTAGCATAGGGACACAGTGGGATAATCTTCACATGGTTTTGACGTGCAAATGCTACGGCTCTTTCCACCAATATCCTTCCGAAACCCTGGCCACCGTATTCCGGATTAACTTCAGTATGGTCTATGATGAATTTATTCTTTCCGGCCCAGGTATAGGTCATGTCACCCGCGGTTTGGTCATGAAAATACAGGATAAACCGGCCTTTCTTGCCATCGTCCTCCTGATCAATGATAATGTCAGGAATTTCTTTGATGCTCAAGGCACCAGACGGGCATTTTGATACCTGATCGATGAGTTCTCTGGTCGATGCATGTTCCGGTTTGATCCAGGGCCGTTCTCTGGGGTTGTAAACCTGCGGAAGCATTTTCACGCATATGCCAGCGTGTTGGCACAGGTCTGATTTCCATACGATGGTGATTTCTCCATTTGAATATTCCCTGGTTGCCATATTCGTTACCTTTGATACCTTATAAAAGTACGAACAATCATAGGAATTGTTGAATAAAGATTCTTGTGCCGTCATACAAAAGCTGTATTCAGTTATTCGGGCTTGTAAGTTTTGCAATATCCGGGGATGGTCATTGGGCTTCTTACCTTAGGCCATGCCATCGTTTGCTTCTTCGATAGGACAAAAAATAACCTCGTCAAAAGTATCACGAGCTTAGTGCCCTTCTCCACTGGCAAATCTACTCACTCACCCGCACCATCTTCTTCGTTGCAACAAACTTCTGTGTCTCCAATTGGTAATACAGCATTCCTGCGGTCGATAGTTCGT
>CBFGVZ010000216.1:0-5801 GCA_965652315.1 uncultured Saprospiraceae bacterium
AAGTCAAATTATTTTCCGATAATATTTTGATAATATGAAATTAACAGGTATATTAGTGTACGTTACCGGTAATTATGGCACGAATGGCCTTTATTAATAACACTGGTAACTTATAGGGATTTAAGCTTACTAACCAAAATTATTAATAATGATCAGGCAAAGTTTATTACTTTTCGTTTGGGCAGGACTCCTGTGTGGATTTCTACCCGATTCCGGGATCACTGCCACGCCTCCTGTGGCGCCGGAATTCCTGCTACCCACAAATGAAACTTTGGCCATCAATATCACCGGTAAGGTTACCGCTTCTGATGGAGAGCCGCTTATCGGCGTGAATGTCCTGGTGAAGGGGACCAACAACGGGGCCTCCACCGATTTTGACGGACAATATCATCTTGGCGATGTCAGCGAAGATGCCGTATTGGTTTTTTCATACGTCGGTTACCAGACCACAGAGGTAGCCGTCAATGGAAGAACAATCATCAATGTAGAATTGAGTACCGATGCCCAGTTGCTGGATGAACTGGTAGTTGTAGGGTATGGAACCGTAAAGAAAAGCGATCTGACAGGTGCTGTGGAGCGGATTGAACTGGATGATAAGGTCAATCAGGCCAACGTCAATCTGCTCCAGACCCTGTCTGGTGCCTCTGCCGGAATCAATATAGAAGGTCGCGGTGGTGCAGGTGGACAACCTTCATTTACCATTCGCGGTCAAAACTCTCTTTCGGCCAGTAACAGCCCACTTATCGTCCTGGATGGCATCATTTACAACGGTTCGATTGCCGACATCAATATCAATGATGTCGAAACGATCGATATCCTCAAGGACGCGAGCGCCGCTGCTGTGTACGGCTCCCGCTCCGCCAATGGCGTCATGATCATCACGACCAAATCCGGCACTTCCGACAAGCCGTTGATTTCTTTCAATTCCTATTATGGGTTCCAGGATATGACCAATAATCCGATGCGTGTGATGGATGCAGAGGAATTTGCGGTAAGACTTGTGGATTACAGCCATCAAAACCTGGTATATCAATGGTATGCCACCAATCCTGAAAGCCCGGAGGGCCGCCCGGTCAGACCGGATGTGACGGACCGGGAACTGGTTGCGAGTTACCTGCTGACCCAGGAAGAAAAAGACAATTATCTCGCCGGGAATTACATCGACTGGGTAGATGAGGTATTGCAGACTGCCCCCATGCAAAATTATAACCTCAGCCTGTCCGGAACCAGCGGAGATCGGATCAATTATTACCTCTCCGGTTCATATACCGACGTGGAAGGGATCCAGATCAACGACAAATACAAACGCCTGACGCTCCTGAGCAACCTCGAGAGTAAGGTCAACAACTGGCTGACGCTGGGAATCAACCTGGGTTATACTTTTTCTGATTTTTCTGGCCAGGCCGCCAGTCTGGCCAATGCAAGGGTGGCCAGCCCCCTGGCAAATAATTATATCGGTCAGCCGTCCTATGATATTTACCTGGGAGGAGAATTGTTCCAGCCCTATCCATTGGTATATACCTATATTGACGATGTGGACAAGCGCAACCAGCTCAACCTGACCGGGCGCATCAAAATCCAGATCCCCTGGATCGAGGGATTATCCAATGAATTTAATTATTCCAACCGGTTTACCAACGCTGATGAATTTGCCCTCCACGGATACAACACGCCTTCCGGGGTGTCCAACAAGGGCCTGGCGATCAAAACGCCGTCCAGCAGTCGGGATTGGATTCTCAACAATATCGTGACCTATCTCCGGGAATTCGGTGATCATTCTATCAATTCCACCCTGCTGTTCAGCCGGGAAGGCCGATCCGGAGAAGCAACTACCGCCCGGGCGGAGGGTTTTGATAACATTGCCCTCGGATACAACAACCTGGGTCTGGGCCAGATTTCTGAAGTGACTTCATCGGCCTGGGAGGAAAATAGTCTGGCTCTGATGGCCCGGATCAACTACAGCTATAAATCCCGTTATATGATCACGGGCACCATCCGGAGGGATGGCTACTCCGGTTTCAGTGAAGGCAACAAATGGGCTACCTTTCCTTCGTTGTCGGTCGCATGGGTATTCTCAGAAGAGGCCGGACTGAAGGATCTGGGCGATTACTACGGCAAATTGAGACTGTCATACGGCCACAATGGAAATCAGGGTGTGGGCAGATATTCCAGTTTGTCCAGGATGGCAACGAGTTATTATGTGTATGACAAAACCACGTCCATCGGTCTGTACCCGTCCACCCTGGGCAACTCATCCCTCACCTGGGAAACGACGAAATCACTGAACCTGGGATTGGATTTTGGCGTATATGGAAATCGCCTGTTCGGATCAGTGGATTTGTATACCTCTGAAACGAGCGACGTTCTTGTCCGCCGTCAGTTGCCCCGCGCCGCAGGCTACAGCAATGTCTGGGCCAATATCGGTGGATTGGAAAACAAAGGAGTCGATTTCAAGCTCAATTCAATAAATTTCGATACCCGCAACTTCAACTGGGAAAGCCAATTTGTTTTTTCGCTCAACCGGAATAAAATCACCAGGTTGTACGGATCGGATGACGATGCCGATATTGGAAATGCCTGGTTTGTCGGTGAACCAATCAGTGCTATCTACGATTTCAAAATGACAGGCGGGGTCTGGACAGAAGAAGAGTTTTTTGCCGGCGAAATTCCTTTGGAAGGCTGGCTGCCGGGCCAGTTCCGGTACGAGGACCTCAACGGAGATGGAACCATTGCACCGGCAGACGACCGAACCATCGTGGGATACGAAGATCCGAGTTACCGGTTTAGCATCAACAACACCTTTTCATATGGCCCATTTTCCCTGAATATTAATATCAACTCCATTCAGGGCGGGGATAAGTATTATAAGGCCAACATCGCCCAGTACGTCAACCCATTGTTTTCATTTCCCAACAGGCGCAACAATTCAGCCATAAATGATTACTGGAGACCCGACGCGCCCACTACCAATACCACTGGGATTTACAATAATCCTCCGCAGGAAAGCGGCATATACCAAAGTCGGAGTTTTGTGAGGTTGCAGGACGTGAGCCTGGCATTCAATGTAAATAAGGCTGCACTCAATTCCATCGGAATGAATGACCTACAGATCTACATTTCCAGTAAAAATCCATACGTGTGGACCCAATGGCAGGGATGGGATCCTGAATCGGGGTTGAGTGATACGCCCCTGATGCGTAATGTGATCGCAGGTATTCGACTGAGTTTTTGAAACCAGAATTGAAGGAGACTTTATTTGCAAATAAAAAATAAAATAAGATGAAAGTTCATATCATTTCCATCATACAACGCACACTATTGATCACTTGCCTCCTGGCCATCCTGACATCCTGTAGTGAGGATCTTCTCGAGGAAAAACCACTTGATTTTTATTCACCTGATAATGCCTTTCTGACAGAGGAGGGCGTGATTCAGGGGATTACGGCCATTCATGAGCGCATCCGGGACGCCTATTATTCCTTTACCGAATTTGGGACCATGAACTGGCGTGCCCATGGTAGCGATCTTGGATATGTAGGAGAATTACCGCTTCGGACCCCCAATTATATTAACAATTACAAAGACATTTCTCCGACCCGGAGGTATGTGGTGGACACCTGGAATACGGGATTTCAGGTGATACAAATGGCCAATGTCCTGATCGATAAAGTCGGGGAGCTGGAGGCCGATGCGTTTAAGGATGGCCAGGCCGGGAAAGATCTTTACCTGGCCGAAGCCCGGTTTTTCAGGGCCTTTCAATACCGGTACCTCGTTTCTACTTATGGGGATATCCCATTGTTAACAGAACCGGTGGAGTCGGCTAAAGCTGATTTTGTACGCACTCCGGCGGCAGAGGTTCTTGCACAGATGGAAGCGGATTTCAGGTTTGCTTCCGAACATCTGCCCGATCCCGGAGATGAAGCTGCACCAGGACGGATAACAAAAGGCCCCGCTTTACATTATCTTGGAGAGACCTTGCTCGAGCAGGATGATCCCGCAGGCGCTGTAGAAGTATTGAGTCATGTGGTCGAGGACTTTGGTTATGATCTGATGACTGAGCGGTTTGGCAATCATCTGGATAAAGACATTTTTGGGTCTGGTGATCCGTTCTACGATTTGTTTGGATTTGAAAATCACAACCTGCCTGAAAATACGGAAGCCATGTGGGTGATCCAGGTCGAACCGCTGATCCAGGGCGGCGGGCAGATCAGCAGCGCGTATATTTTTGGCCCGCGTTACTTTGACCTGGGACTGACTCCTGATGGTTATGAATCCATCCTGGGTACGGTCTTTGAAGGACGGCATACTGGTTATTCCGATACCCTCAGCCGGGGTACGGCCAATATTCGAGGCACCAGTCTGGTCTATTATACGATTTGGAAAGATGACTGGAATACCGATATGCGCAATGCGAAACACAATATCAAACGGAAATATTACTTTGACAATCCGGAATCTGCCTATGATGGTCAGGTTATTGATTTAGATCTCTACGATCCGCCTCGTCCCAACCTGTTGCAAGACACCACAAAGATTCTGTATCCCATGCACACCAAATTCCTGGATCCACTGAATTATTTCCTTCAGCCGAACCGGGCCGGGGGAGGGATTACACACAAAGATTGGTATGCATTAAGGTTTGCTGAAACGCTATTGTTGAGGGCCGAAGCTTATCTGGGCATAGGGAATCCGGATCTGGCAGCCGCTGATGTAAATCGGGTCCGTAACCGGGCTCAGGCTACTCCGGTCAGTGCGGCAGATATCGATATCGATTATATCCTGGACGAACGGGCTAGAGAGTTGTACGGAGAGGAATGGCGATTGGTGACGCTGAGAAGAGTCGGTAAACTGATAGAACGTACCTTGAAATACAACGACAATCCCGCCAATCCGGGTGCTGGGATTGAACCCCATAATATTCATTGGCCGATTCCGCAGGAACAGATAGATCTCAACGTCGATGCTGATTTTCCACAAAATCCGGGGTATTAATCTGTTTTTAAATACCGGATTCGCTGATTTTATCTGTAGATTGTTCTGATAACTATGAAATCAAAACGATTATGATTTATTATGATTTGAAACGTGCCTGGCTCTCGCTTATCAGGCTGGTTTTATTACAAATTGCAATACTTTTTTGGTTCCCGGTAAATGACCTCGAAGCCCAAAACAATGGTAATGGATTGAGTATTTCCACATTTGATATGGATGTCACGCCGCCAACGGACCGCGATTTTCTGACTTACGATCCACAAGTGGGGACCTGGGATATGGGCCTGCGCGCTAAAGGATTGGTGATTCAGGGGGCAGGCCTGCCCATCGTGCTTTGTGCGGTTGATTGGATTGCCATCGGCAATGAGGGTATGGACGCTTTCAAGGGCAGCCTTGCACAAGCGGCCGGCACCACCCCGGAACGGGTCAGCGTGAATGTCCTTCATCAGCACGATGCGCCGCGATTTGACCTGGGTGCGGAAAGCCGGTTATTGGCAGCAGGAGCGGATCCGGCGGCGTATTCACCGGTCAATTTTGACGCTTCTTTCGGTCGGCAGGCGCTGTATGACCTTAGCAAACGGGTCGCAGAATCCCTGGAGAAATCAGTATCAGTCAACCAGATCGGCTATGGCGAGGCGGAAGTTTTCAAGGTGGCTTCCAACCGGAACATTTACGATGAAAACGGCATGGTACGGGCGACGCGTTATACCGCTACCCGGGACTCGGCTTTACGGGCCGAACCGGAAGGCGTGATCGATCCCATCGTGTCAGTGATCAGCTTCTGGAATGACGATGAACCGGTTGCTGTA
>CBFGVZ010000217.1:0-5751 GCA_965652315.1 uncultured Saprospiraceae bacterium
TGCGTGAGCTGGGGCGCCTTTGCAGAGGGCTGCTTTTTTGGTTACTTTTTTTCAGCAAAAAAAGTAACAGAACCAATTTTATTTTTCACACGTAGCTTCTTAAAAGTCACATATAGGAGCTTAAGCTAAATATCCCAGATTATTCACCATATACCTCACAAAATATATTTCCAAAAGGATTCGATTTTCTGGTAATTTGTGATGGTCTCGATGTCGCGCCAGAATACATAGAATATTTTCGAGCAGTGCTATCCAAAGAAAATCTCAGTGATTCCGCCAAACTTCCTGTGTAGATATTTTCCCTGCTATCGTTCAAACACGCGCACGTAATCTATCTCGTACCGAACCGGAAAGTCGGTTTCAGTGGGATCTCCACCATTCAGCCCGCCGATGGCGAGATTGAGCAGAATGTAGTGGGGTTGTCTGAATGGATTTTTACCATCATTTTCATTGATTGTCGATGACAAATCCACCTCGTTGAGTAACTGACCATCCATGTAAATCTTCATAGAAACCTCATCCCAGTCCAACCGCCAGATATGGAACTCATCCGACCAATTCTCATCCAGTGAATCTATTGACAGGTGACTGTCATCCCAAATAGCCCGATAACGCTCCTTGGAACCCCAGGCAAAATTGGCGAGCAACATACCCCGGTAATATTCCATGATATCACATTCACCACCCGAAGGCCATTCGCCTTCTACACCGAGTGTCCAGAATGCCGGCCATATTCCGGGCTTTGTATTGATGCGGGCCCGCATCTCAAATCTCCCGTATTGCCAGGATTGCTTGCCATACGTTTTCAGGCAGGATGAAGTGTAGTGATACTCCGGACGGGATGTTTTCCAATGGTCACTATCCGGTCTATACCAGGGATTGGAATTGGTCTCGCGGCGGGCTTCAATGATCAGCAATCCATCCTCGCACCAGGCATTTTCTTCCTGGTACCATTGTGCTTCCTCATTGCGAACAAAACCGTACTCGTAAACCCAATTAGAGGTATCTGGCCGACCATCCTGTTCAAATTCATCGGACCATACCAGGGTGTATTCTACCGACTGACTGGTTGCCGATATCACGATAACCAACGAGATTATTACAATAATTCCTGCAGCTTTCAGGATCATCCGACTTTGTGTTCGATTCATCGCAGTAATATAAGAAATTCAGACCGTATTCCACCATTCATTTTATCATGGCCTTGACTCCTATCTGGGTGATTCAAGTGGAAGCCAAGGCATTTGTGCAGTACTATCAAAAGCAAACGAAAGTGATCCGGACGACTCCCGTGTAGAAAAGTAATTTACACAAAACAAAATTGACCTGAAATCCGGAACTGATCAGACATCCATAATCGTCCTACTCCTTTACCGATGAAGTTCCCTTAGCACATACGTCACCACCGCATCTCCCTCCGGAGCATCCGCCTTTCCACCACCGCACAACACCGTCACATACTGCACGCCATCCACTGAATAAGTCGAAGGCGTCGCGAATCCGGCAAATGGCAGGGCTGCTTTCCAAAGTAATTCTCCGGTTTTTTTATCAAATGCTCTGAAAAAGTTATCCGTCGTAGAGGCTATAAACAACAATCCATTCGCCATCACGAGCGGCCCTCCGTAGGTTGGGGTGCCGGAATCTGCAAGGCGGGTTCCATCCGGCAAGGTGAAATCCCCCAGGGGAATCTGCCATTTGTGCTGCCCCGTATTGAGATCAATAGCAGTCAGAGTACCCCAGGGCGGCGAGATACCGGGCAGTCCATCGCTGTCTTTGAACCGGGTATAGCCATTGAACTTCCACTCGATTTCACTCACCTCATCTGCTTTTTGTGTTACAGATAACCCGTCATCCCCATCGGCAGTAAACAAAAAATCAATCAATCGTTCCTTCTCCATAGTCGTTAGTTGCGGAAAACCTGTCATGCGACCTTTACCCTTTTCGATGATTCCCGAGATGGTAGCCCGGTCCATCCGGTCTCCTATCCCGGTAAGAGCGGGAAACTCACTTCCCGGAATGCCCTTGCGGTCTGTCATATGGCAGGAGGAGCAATGAATCTGATAAAGTCCCCGACCTGTTACTTCCAATCCGGAATCGGTATTCCGGTATGAAGCTCGTAGACTAAATATGACCGCCATTTCATTTGAATTGATATACATGATACCTTCCGGATCCACTGCAGCGCCACCCCATTCTGCTCCGCCGTGACTGCCGGGCAGGATAAATGTTGGTTCAGTACTCAGGGGTGTAAAAGCCGGTTGTTTTGACTTTTGCCACAGATCCAGAAGAGAATCCCGGTCCCTGGAATAGGGATTAATTTCAGCCGCCGTTATGGACTGACGGCTAAAAGGTTTGGGAAGCTGAGGAATAGGCTGGCTGGGCCAGGCCTGCTCACCCGGAATGGTGGACGGGGGAGTCCCCATTTCCGGAATAGGAAAAACCGGCTCGCCGTTCAACCGATCGAGTACATAAACGTAACCCGATTTGGTCACCTGAGCAATAGCTTCGATCTCCCGGCCATTTCGGTGAATCGTAACCAGATTGGGAGGCGCAGGTAAATCCCGGTCCCAAATGTCATGGTGAACGATCTGATAATGCCAGAGCCGCTCGCCAGTGTTCACATCCAGGGCAATCAAGGAATTTGCGAACAAATTCTGACCGATCCGATCCCCTCCATAAAAATCGGGAGACGCAGACCCGGTAGGAACATATAGAATCTCATGCTCCGGATCCAGTGCCATTCCCGCCCAATTATTGGCACCTCCCACTCGTCCACCGGCCAGCACATTTTCAGGCCAGGTATCAAAACCAAATTCTCCGGGAGCAGGAATGGTCCGGAAAACCCATTGCAACTCACCCGTTCGCACATCGAACGCCTGAACAAAGCCGGGGGCAGCACCTTCCCCCTCACTCACCACCGTAGGCATGATGATCAGATTCTGAAATACCGTACCAGGAGTCCGGGAAGTGACAAATTTTTTACCTGCTTTATTTCCAAGTCCCGCTTTCAGGCTTACGCTTCCATCCTGACCAAAACTCTTAATGGGTTCACCTGTTTCAAAGTCCAACCCATATAGAGCATCGTCATAAGTGGTAAAGATTCGTCGGTCCCGACCGTCCTCCCAGTAGGATACACCCCGGTTGACCAGTTTGGATTTCTTCTCCGACGCCACAAACCGCCATTTCAATTGACCATTCCGGGCATCGAGACAAATCACCTCATTGAGGGCTGTGGTCATGAACAGGTTACCATCAATGATAAGCGGATTGCACTGCATTTGACCAGAATCTCCAGTCCGATATTCCCAGGCCACTACCAGATCTCTTACATTTTCCGGTGTGATCTGGTCCAATACCGAATAATGATTGCGATCGTATCCCCCCAGATAATACTGCCAGTCCACATCGGTTTCGCCCTCATCAGTACACGACAGAAGGACCAGAGCCAGTATGAACAACCATAAACATTTTACATTCATCACAGGAAGGATTGCGTTTTACAATAATCCCACCAATATAATGAATAAAATTTCAAATGTTATCGATGATAAAATGCGTATCAACGGCACTATCAAGTGGTCCGCGGTCGCTCTCCGAACCGACGATCATGTTTCCAATAAGAATTTCATGAATACGGTTATTTACATTGAGCATTTAGGAGAATGACCTGAAAACTATTGTTTCAGTATTCACGCGATAGGTCGTTATCGCGCACCTCCGCCAGTTTGGTGGCCAGAATTTTTTTCATTTCCAAAACTTTGGTTTCGTAGCGCGGATGCATAGCCAGGTTATTGTACTGGCCCGGATCGTATTCCATATCGTATAACTCCATTCCTTTTTCTCCTTCCTCCCCATACTGGATAAATGCCCATTTGGATGTCCGGATCAGGAAGCCCATGACACCATTTCTTTGAGATACGGTAAAGGCGAAATCCCGCACTTGATGATTGGGGTTTTCAAAAACCGGGGTAAGATCGTGGCCCTGAAGGTATGCAGGCGGCTCCAGACCGGCCAGGCTGGCAATGGTAGGGTATAAATCGACCAATTCGGCCAGGGAATTACAGACTGCGGGTGCCTGTCCGGGCACCTTAATAATCAGGGGGACACGAGCAGACTCCTCCATCAGGCTGACCTTCATCCAAAACCGGTGTTCTCCCAGTAAATATCCGTGATCAGACGTAAAAATCACAATAGTATTGTCCTCCAATCCTTCCTCGCGCAGTGTAGTGAGCACTTTTCCAACCTGCTCATCCAGAAAGGCAGTCGTGGCATAATAGGCAGCCATCGCCTTTTGCTCCTGCTCCTCTGTCATTTGTCCGTTGACGCTATTGACATAGTTGATGCCCTGTTCCGGAATATCGTCCCAATCGTTGATGACCTGCGGAGGAAGAATCATCTGATTGTGCGGATAAGGTTCAAAAAAAGATCTGGGTGCTACAAAGGGCACGTGTGGCCTGAAAAAACCAGTGGCTATAAAGAACGGCTCATCCTTATGATTGCGGATGAGTTCACTCACTTTTTCCGCGGTCACGGCATCGGTCTGCACTTCATCCTCTACGGTTTTGACGATGTTCATCAGATTGTTTCCATTGGTTTTCGGATCCTGGGGAACCGGTCGGAGTCCATGAGGATTCTTCTGTACCAGCTCGCTTTCTCCACGGGAATGCACCTCAGGAGCAGAACTATTGTACCGTTCTGACCAGGATATCGAATCATCCTGCCCGTTGCGACCAAGCATGATATCCACCGAACCCATGTGGAATATTTTTCCTACCCGGGCAGTAAAATAGCCGTTGTCTTTGAAAAACTGCGCCCAGGATTGGTGATCCGGACCCACATTTTCTCTGCCACTGACATAACCGTAAGTTTCGGTTGCATTGGGGTAATACCCAAACATCAGGGATGCCCTTGAAGGACCACATACAGGGTACTGACAGTAAGCTCGGGTGAAACGCGTTCCTTCCGATGCCAGTCGATCAATGTGAGGAGTATTGCACTGCCTGTTCTCATAACAAGAGAGGGCTGTCGTGGTCAGATCATCGGAGATGATAAAGAGCACATTCATTTTTTTCTCTTGTGAATGTACAGGCTGCGAAAAACACAGGAAAAAGATTAT
Organism: uncultured Saprospiraceae bacterium; assembly: GCA_965652315.1. Lineage (GTDB taxonomy): Bacteria > Bacteroidota > Bacteroidia > Chitinophagales > Saprospiraceae > Membranihabitans. Next base: position 5,117 of record CBFGVZ010000217.1, read on the forward strand.
TCCAACAAATAAACACCTCCCCTTTTTCATTGCACTTTGACCTTTTTTATTCATTGTATTATAATTCAAAATTAATTGTTTCATATCGGGTAAAAACCAATGGGAATCTGTTTGCAAGTTTGGGTTTGCGGGCTACGGATTATTGGCTGCTGGCTATTGATAGTGAAAGAGACGCACTGGTTCCTGGTTTTCCGTTTATCCTACGAAGGCGAACATCTACGCGTATCCACTACGGAATCCTCATCCCCTCCACTGTCATTCCGAAATCTCTCCATACCGAAACCCCGTTTAAATTATTTTATTGAGATGACAGGGCATCACGCCCACGCCCCGGTGGTAAGAGCCATCCATCAGACTGCCAGGAAATTATCCCATCTATATCAATTCCGAAGCCCACTTCTCGTTAACGTTCCCTAAAATACTGCGAATTCTCCATACTGCCAAATGAAAAAAAAATTTCTGCACAGACCATTGACTTACACCTTGTCTCTCAAGCTTTTGTTCACCACATCCCATAGAAATAAAATAATTTTGATCGAAATGGAATTTTTTCCCAAAAATGGAGTTTACCTCAATGACGCGGTAGGTATAGGACCGCAAGCGTCTCCCTTACATGAAAAAATATATTGTTGTAG
>CBFGVZ010000218.1:0-5716 GCA_965652315.1 uncultured Saprospiraceae bacterium
GCTGGGGCGCCTTTGCAGAGGGCTGCTTTTTTGGTTACTTTTTTTCAGCAAAAAAGTAACAGAGACCATTTTATTTTTCACATGTAGCATCTACAAGCATGTAGCATCTACAAGGTCATTTTTAGGAACTTGAGTTAACCATCTGCAGACCGCTTCATGATGACAAAATGACAGCTATTTTTTGAAAAAAGTGACATAATGACATGTGTTTTAGCCTGTTTTCGGCCAATTCAGCCTATTAGGTTGTTTGGACTCTGATTTGCATTACCAGTGATCATTATCAAAACCAAACAAATGAATTATGACAACAGTTATTAGAAAAAGAAAAACGCCCTATTATCCGGTTTTTAGATCATTTCATATGGAAAATCGCCTGGATTATAGAAAAAACTTCACTCCATTGAACATAATCGAAAATGATCATGTTTACAAAATAGAGATGAACGTTGCTGGATGGTCGAAAGACGATATTGAAATACGCATCGAAGAAGATACGTTATCCATTAGAGGTGAAAAGGAAAAATCAGAATCAGAGGTCGCCGATCAATATCACGTTCGGGAATTTTCCAACCACAAGTTTTATCGTTCTGTAATTTTGAGCGATGGTGTGGATCAGGAAAATATCCAGGCCGAATTGAAAGATGGAATTCTGCGGATTGAGTTAATGAAGGTGAATGCAGGTGAAGCGGAATTGAGTAGAAAAATAGAAATTAACTAAGACTAACATGTTCATGGGGTTAGGGCTTGTTTAAAGAGCTGGGGTTCCTTCCGGAACCTCAGCTTTTTTTTTTTGCGTATGTCCACAAATTCCACAGACCAATTACCTATTCCGGATGATCCATGGTATTTGCTTTCTGTTTATGCGAGGCATGACCGAATGAAGATGAAGACCAAAGTTTTGATCCCATCCATGATGAAGGATTGCGAAGCCCTGGACTATATGTGGTGAATCATTCGGGCTTAACGGGCCGTCATTACACACTCATTACAAAGCATCTGCCATTGCTGGTTGTTCCGGCGCAAGATTTGGTATAAAAAACCGTCTCACCTGATACAGATCCAGATTGGGATTCAGATGCTTGATTTTTTCAAGCGGGATATTGAGCCTGCTAGCTACTTCCAGTAGAGATTCTGCTGGTTTAAGGTAGTAGACTTTTTGACTGACATAATCCTGCTGTCCGTGTGAAGTCATCGGTGCCAGCCGGAAATGAATGCTTTCCGGAATGGCCAGGGGCGTTTCCTTTTTGAGAAACCTGGTTGGAGGAAGCCCAAATTCTTTGTCCAATGCCATATAAAGTGACACCGGGACGGGTATTTTCAACATCTGGCCTTGCAAATTCACCGGGTCAAAGTATTCATTCATCAATTCGATTTTCCGACTGCTAATCCCCAGCATAGCCGCCAGTCTGCTGAGTTCTTCCTCCGAATCAATGAAAAAAGCCTGCTTACGGAAAACAAAGTTTTCTGTCTTTCCGGAATGGTATACCGGAATATTGACATTGATGATCTTTTGGCCAGGGTTGCTGATGTGGCGGTATTTGAGGTGTGGATTGGCCTGGCGCAAAGCAGTGTAATCTACCTGGTATTGCTGGCTGATTTCATTAAGGTCAAGAGCGCCATTGTAGGTAGTCCGTACGCTGTACAACTTTCCAGGATCCGGTTGTCTGGGTACAAGACCATATTGTTTGTAGGTCTTGAAAATCAGTTTGGCTGCGATCATCTTGCTTAGATAGGTCTGACTTTCCTGAGGCATCTGGTTCATGATAATCCGGACTTTATCCGAATTATTGGCCCGGACTAGTTTTTTGACCCGATACAACCCTCCATTATATGCCATGAGGACCAGTGCCCAGTCTCCGAGTTCATCGTATAGGGTCGTTAAAAATTGCGCTGCTGCCTCGGTAGATTTGATAAAATCCAATCGTTCATCCATTTCCCGGTTGATGGTCAGACCATATTTTCTGGCTGTACCTTCCATGAATTGCCACATACCTCGAGCTCCTACGGGAGAAACTGCATCCTCCCTGAACCCGGATTCAAAAAATGGCAGATATTTGAGATCTTTCGGAAGGTGGTACTTTTCCAGGATTTTTTCAATCACCGGAAAATACAGAACCGCCTGGCCAAGCAAGAATTCTGTAAAATGAGGATATCGGTTGAAATAGGGTAAAGCAATTTCGATGGTTTTGTTTCGCTCCATCACCGGAATGATGTTTTCCATCTGGTCTATCTCTTTTTCCAGTTCCTGCTTCAAATTGAGATCAGAAATTGGAACAGCTGCAGTAACTATAAAAGGAAAAAAAAGACCAAGCATGGCACTTAAACCGGACTTGAATTTCCGGTGTACATACTGATATTTTGTCATAGCTATTATTTGGTTAGCAAATTACATTTTTGATTTACAAACAAATATAGGTTAAAAAATATCATAATATGTTTTTTTGAGTCTTATTTTTTGAGCGCACAAAGATATTGCTTCTTGAATTTCTGTCCGTCAGCCTGGTTTTTTTAAGATTTATTTGACCCACACAGAAAAATTTAACATTTTGTATCTTTGTGATAAACAATCATTCCGGATATAGTAAATTGTCAATTGTTAAAATTGTTCAGGGCAATAAAACTGCTAAGCCACAGGCTTTATTGTTTCTGTTCGCTTTGAGGCATGCGTTAAATTAGTCTGAAAAAAGACGGGATGGTGGTTTATCCTTCCAGTTTTTGCAGCAAAATATCCACCGCTTCAGTCAGATTTATGTTGGATTGTTCACCTGTATTCATGTTTTTGAGAGCGATTTCCTTCTTTTCCCATTCTTCCGGTCCCAGGATAAGAATATACCGGGCATTGATGCGATTCGCATATTTCATTTGTTTTTTCATCCGGGCTCCCGGTGGGTATAGGTCAGCCCGAATGCCGTGTTGTCTCAATTGGTGCAGGATATCAAAACCATAATTCAGATATTCCTCATCCTGTGTCAAAATCAGAACCGGAGGTTCCATTTCCGTCTGATCCAATAAGTGAAGTTCCTCCATTACATCAAAGATCCTTTCTGCCCCGAAAGAAATCCCGATTCCGCCCAGCTTTTCTCCTCCAAACAACTCTGTAAGATTGTCGTACCGACCTCCCCCTCCGATACTGCCCATTTCTACTTCGGTAGAACGTACCTCGAGAATAGCCCCGGTGTAATAACTCAGTCCTCGCGCCAGTGTAGGATCAAAAGTGAGTTTATTCTTCAGTGGTTTGCCGTTCAGGAATTCGTAAACGCGTTCAATTTCCTGTACGCCGTTCCGACCTTCAGGGATGTCTTCAAATAGTTGGTTCATATCCCCCAGACTGGAAGTCGATAAATAGTGGTGGATGGTTGCGATCTGAGTCTCATCCAGATTTTCCTTTTGGAGGATTTTCTGCACGCCTTCACTTCCCACCTTGTCCATTTTATCAATCGCTGTAGTAATAGCGGTTATTTGGTCCGCAGCCCCGATCAATTGGCAGAGTGCTGATAATAATTTGCGGTTATTGATCCGGATATCCACTGTGAGGCCCAGTTCCGCAAACACCTGATCGAACAACAATACACATTCAGCTTCGTACTGAAGGGAATCAGAACCTATGATGTCCGCATCACATTGATAAAATTCCTGGTACCGACCTTTTTGTGGCCGATCCGCCCGCCATACGGGTTGGATCTGGTAGCGCTTGAAGGGCAGATGAATATCATTGCGATGCATCACGGCATACCGGGCGAAAGGGATGGTCAGGTCATATCGCAGTCCACGCTTGGAGAGAAAAGCTGTGGCTCGGTGGCTGTTTTTATCCTGCCATATTTTATCAGGCACCTTACTCAGGAAATCTCCGTTATTGAGTACCTTGAACAACAACTGATCGCCCTCTTCCCCATATTTACCGAGCAGAGTATCCAGATTTTCCATGGCTGGTGTTTCGATGGGCGAATAACCATACAGCTCAAAGTATTTCTGAATCGTAGTAAAAATATATCGGCGCTTATAAAGTTCTTCCGGTCCAAAATCCCGGGTCCCTTTTGGAATACCAGCATTCATATGGCCACAGACTTGAATTGATGCAGAAATCGCATATCATTTTCAAAAAACATCCGGATGTCATGGATGCCAAACATTCTCATAGCCTGGCGTTCGATGCCCATACCAAATGCAAAGCCGCTGTATACATCCGGGTCGATACCACAATTTTGGAGTACATTGGGGTCCACCATACCGCAACCCATGATTTCCAGCCAGCCGGTGCCTTTTGTAATCCGGTGGTCGATTTCTGTCTCCAGTCCCCAGTAAACATCCATTTCAGCGCTGGGTTCGGTGAATGGGAAATACGAAGGTCTCAGCCGGATGCGGGTATCGGATCCATACATTTCCCGGGCAAAATACAGGAGGGTTTCTTTCAGATCCGTGAATGAAACATGCTCATCGATATATAGCCCTTCTACCTGATGGAACTGACAATGCGACCGGGCCGAGACAGTTTCATTGCGATACACCCGACCGGGAGAAATAATCCGGATGGGGGGTTTTTGATTTTCCATGACATGTACCTGAACCGTACTCGTCTGGGAACGCAGGATATGGGTCCAGTCATTTTTAATGTAATAGGTGTCGGTCATATCACGGGCCGGGTGGTTCTCTGGGGTATTGAGTGCTGAAAAATTGTGCCATTCATCCTCTATCTCCCTGTTTTCTGCGATCGAAAATCCTATACGGGAAAAGATATCGATGATCTTATTCATCACCAGACTTATGGGGTGCCGACTGCCCAATTCGATCGGATATCCCGGGCGCGTCAGGTCTGGATGGATCACATCAGTCCGGCCGGAGGACTCCTCCATGTCGGATTTGAGTTGCTCATATTTTTCTTCCGCCAGTAGTTTGACCGCATTGATCTGCTGACCAAAAGATTTTCGTTGATCTGCGGGAATGACCCGGATGGCTGCAAAGAGGGGCTTTAATTCATTGCGGGAGCCTAAAAACCGGATCCGGAATTGCTCCAGATCCTCTGCATTGGCCGGTTGGGCCGTCTCGATTTCCGATTTTAAAATCCTAAGCTGGTCGATTGCATCCATTCCTTGCTTTTTATTTCTATTTTTGCAAAGGTATGATATTATTAAATGTCATGAAAGCAGATCCGGGACTTCATTTTAAAGTAGGAAATATGGTTATCATTGACGTACTGGTCTGTCACAGGATGAAAAAGGGGGATGGTAATCGGGTCGTACTCGATAGGTGTGCTTAGGAAAGAGTCTACATATCAGTATCTTCAACTCTTTGCTGTCCTGCTGATACCCTGGGGTTTGTTTTTTTCAGAAGCAGTGGCTTCCATAGCCGTGATTCTGTTTGCCATTCCTTTGATATTGTACCCCCAGAAGAGTCTCCAGAATCCACAGCTTCGGGCTTGTTGGCCTTTTGGGCTGATTTACGGTATCATTCTGATCAGTGGCTTTTGGAGTAGTGATACTTCGCGTTGGGTGGATATGCTCCGGGTCAACCTGCCCTATCTGATTCTGCCTCCTGCTTTTTGTATATGGCCTGATTTCCTGTTGAAACGTCGAAAAATCTGGATCACTAATTTTATAATGGCTAGCGTTCTGTTGTCTTTTTATATTATCCTGTATTTTTTAAATAATTCGGCGGAAGTGCTGGCAGGCATCCGCGGTGGGGGTTCTTTTGAAATGCCTGTTCATCATGTACGGACCTC